>JBQTHW010000189.1:0-5409 GCA_052389495.1 Methanobacteriota archaeon
CTCCAAACCGGCGCCTTGGTAAGGCGCAGGTCGGGGGTTCAATTCCCCCCTGCGGCTCTCACGCAGCATCGTCTGGATTCGAGGCGCGCGCTCCTGGAATGCTTTCAGTACCCGCAAATCACAAGACCGAAGTCCGAGGGAATCCTTCCGAAGTGCTCGTCCACTGCGCGCAGCGCATGCGACCTCCTGGACTCGAAGAGGCCAAACTCCTGGGCCTCGGTCGCAGCATCACCCTCCCGCTTCATGCCAGGGCCCTCCGAGGACTGACGCGGGCGCCGTATGTGATGGTCAAGCCCGACACGAGCAGGAGCACCATCGTCGCATGGAGGACGAGGTCCGGGACCGTCCCTGGCCCGATGCCGATGGCGACCGTGAACACGCCCACGATGGTTCCGGCCAACGCAAACCCTTGCGCGGCGAGGCGCATCCCTCGGCTCGCGGCGGGACGGAGCCAGGTACCGATCAGACCCGCGAGCAGGACCGGGGCGATCACGCTCTCCGCAATGCCGGCCCGGAGGTGCATGGATCCTTCGACGAGTCCCAAGTGCAACATCGCCGCACCGAGGAACGTCGCCGCTTGAGCGATCAGGAAGATCCGGATGCGCTCGGGCCGTGCACGAGACGCCGTGTTCATCGCCCCTCAGGCGGAGCCCGGCGCGGCGTAGGCTTCGGCGAATCCCTGGCGCCAACTGGGATACTTGGGTTTCCAGCCGAGTTCACGCTTGGCCTTCTCGTTCGAAGCCCCGCGGGACTGGGTCATCATCAACACCATGGCTTCGCCGCCCAGGAGGCGTGCCAGCCACGTGGGGATGCGGCGTGGTGGTGGGGCGTCCAGCACCTGGGCCAAGACGGGGAGCCAGTCGCGCACGGGGGCAGGCTCGTCGTCGACGACGTGATAGATCCCCGCGCGGCCCCGTTCCAGGGCAAGGACCGTTGCGGCGGCGCCGTCGTCGAGGTGCATCCATGACCAGTAACCGCCCCCGTCCCCCACGATGGGCATCTGGCGCTTCTTGACGAACGGAGGCATGCCGTCGTTGCTGGCTCCGTAGAAGACGCCGTACCGCAACGCGATGCCTCCAGCCTTGACGACGGCCTCGTCGAGGTACCGGATAGCGGCACCCGATTCCACGGCGCCCTTTGGGGGTTTTGCGAGGGGAGCGTCTTCCTTCTTTACCCAATCCCCTTCGGGGGCGTAGGCCAGGAGGGTGTTGCTCTGCGCTACGAACCGCTCCACGCCGTGTTCGCGAGCGGCGGACAGCAGGTGATCGGTGCCTAACCTCCGAATCCCGTTCGACGTCGCAGCGGCCTTGTCCAGGTTTCGGCTCAGCTTGAAGTTCGAGAAGGCGGTGGCCTGGTGCACGATGGCATCGGGCTTCGCCTGCCCTACGACTTTCCGGACCGCTTTCACATCCAAGACGTCGAGCCGAACCGCCGTCGCGCCAGCCGCCGTCACGCGTCTTTCGTGGGCGGGGGAATTGTAGGTGCCGACCACGTCATGGCCGGCAACGAAGAGCTGGGGGACGAGGCGGGTGCCGATGGCGCCGCTGGCGCCCACGACGAGGACGCGCATCAGATCCCCCCGTGAGCCCGGCTGCGCGGTGCCGCGGCACGGGGTCGGGGGTCGGGCATGGTCTCTCGGTGATCGAGGACGAGCCCGTCGTCGACGACGCCGTGGCCGGTGGTGCTATGCCCGCCGCTGCGGACGGCGAGGGGCATCTCAGGCCTCCCGCGCGAACTTAATGATCGGCGAGACGTCGGCGGCGTTCGCGACGTGTACGACCACGGCGGGTCTGCGGTCGGTTCCGCCGAAGAACACAGAACGTGCGTCGTCGTACCCACTGTGGTCGGGCGTGATGACGGATTCGCGGAGCTCGCTTCGGAGGTCACGCACCAATGACCCAATACCGCCGACAGCCATGTTGTCAACCGCACCTCATTCTGAATCCAACGCGAGCTCTTGGCTCGGCGCCTCCTGAAGTGGAGGCGAATCGGACATGTTTATCTCGGCCGTGTCCAATCCTCCCTCGTTGCCGGTCACCGACGACCTTCAGGTCCGAATCATCCGGGAGCTGATGAGCCCCACCTCCTTTCGCTGGGATGTCCGGGAATCGTATGCGAGCATCGGGAAGAAACTCGGAGTCGACGCGGAGACGGTGCGGAAACGGGTGAAGCGAGCGCAGGGGCTCGGATTCCTCCAGAGCTGGCGGTTGCTCCCGAACCCCGACGTGCTCGGGTGCGAGTCGACCGGGATCCACTTTGACGTGGACGACGAGAGCAGGAAACCTGCACTCATCGAGCAAATCAAGCTGATAGATGGGGTCGTCCTCATCATCGACTTCCATGGCCGAGCGCTACGTGTCGTCCTCTACTACGAGACGGAGCAGGACCTGTCGAGGCGAATTCAGGTCATGAGCTCTCTCGCAAGAGCCCAGAACATGGTGCGGTGGACGGGCGGGATTCCGCCCTCCGTTGTGGTGCTGACAAAGACGGATTGGCGCGTTGTGAAGGCCTTGCGAAAGGATCCCCGGAGGAGGCTCACCGAGGTCGCGGGCGAGCTGGGCATCTCGCCTCGGACCGTCAAGCGTAGGTTAGCTCGAATGACCGCGGCCAAGTCCTTTTTCGTCCTCTCAATGCTCAAAGGGAGCGGATACGCCGGCGCGATCTCCAGTTTCCTGATCTTTTGTGCGGACGAGAAGAAGAAGCGCGCAGTGGATCGCGAGATGCCGACGAAACTCACACGCATGGCGTTTTTTGTCACCACGGCAAAGGGGTTCTCGATGTTCACCGGCGTATGCGACAACCTGTCCGAAGCGGAATCGATCTATCGCTGGGTGAAAGGACTGGACGGCGTCCAGGAGGTGCGCATGGACATCGTGCGGGGGAACCTCCTCGTCGACAAATGGCTGGACGGAGAAATCGAACGACGGGCTCGTTGAGCCTCGCTGGCCCTGCGTCTCATGTCTATGTTCCAGCCCCGGGCGTTCCCAGCGCCTTGGTAAACCGCCGCGGGCGGTCCAAACAGGCGCAGGTCGTGGGTTCAATTCCCCCTGCGGCCTCGCCCACCGCGGTAGGTCCCTTCGTCGGAGCTATCGAATGCGAATCAACATCCAAATGTTGATACGCATGCACATGCATTCTTTTGGCCGATGAAGCGCAAGAAGGTCGTGCAGACGGAGGTGGACCCTGCCACGCACGCCAGGCTGCAGCACATCGCAGACCGTCGATCCATTTCCCTCAAGGCTCTCGTGCGGGAGGCTCTGCGGAATTACGCGGACCGGCTCGACGGAGACATCGAGTCCGATCCCGCCTTCGAGATGATCGGGTGCTGGGACCTCAAGCGCAAGAACTGGAGCGAGCGGAAGGACTGGAGGCCATGACCCTCGTCTACATGGACACCGGCGCCCTCATCGCGCTAAACGACCGCTCGGACAGGAACCATGGCGGGGCCTCCGCTTACTTCCGCAAGGCGGCGCGCGAGGGCACCCGCTTCGTCCTCGGCCGGCCTGTCCTTGTCGAGTTCCTCGACGGTGTGACGAAACGGATCGGGAAATCCGACGCGCTTCTGCGCCTCCGTCAAATCGACGGGTCGTCCCTCCTCCGGGTGGAGGCCGACATGGACGAGGATCACGCGCGGGCGAGGGAGCTCTTCGTACGGCACGACGATCAGGCGATCGACATGACCGACTCCCTGTCGTTCGCAATCATGGAGCGACTCCGGCTGAGCCAAGCGTTCTCGTTCGACCCCGACTTCGAGACTCATGGGTTCCAGCGCCTACCGGGAAGAGGGGGTCGCTGACTCCTTCGGCCATCCACGGGCGGGTGGAGGAGTACCCATGAGTCGGCGCGCAGCCGCAGCAGGAGCTCACGGGTTTCCCGGCGTCTTGGGAAACCGCCGCGAGCGGTCTAAGTGGGCAGAAGTCGGGGATGCAACTCCTCGGTGTGGCTCGGCCGGGCGCGAGTGCGAACGAGTCGCGCCGGGGTACGAGCGTCACACGGCGGAGACGAGGATGAGGCCCGCTACGAAGGCGATCAAGGCGGCGGCCACGCGCGGCCCAAGGTGTTCCTTCAGGAGGGCGGCCGCGCCCAGAGCCGCGATGATTGGATAGCTCCCCGACACAGGCGTCACGAGCGAAACGGGGCCTTCTCCGTAGGCGAAAGTGAGGGCGAACACTCCGACGGCCCCTGACCCGATCGTGAAGAGCGCTAGGCCCAGCGTTCTGCGTGAGACCGGTGACACCCCGTCCCCCGGCATGCGACGAAGCGAGAAGTAGGCCGACGCCACGGCGAAGTTCGCGATCGCGTAGAAGGCGAAGAGATTCGGCTCACCCATCGCTTCCACGCTGATCTTCGCAAAGAGTCCCCACACGCCCCACGCCAGGAATCCCAGGAAGCTGAAAAGCCGGGCAGCGCGATGCGTCGGGGACGAGGAGCGGGGTTCGTAGGCGAGGAGCAAGACGCAGGCGATCAGGAGGGCGACTCCGACCGCCTGCTGACCCGAGAGGGTCTCCCCTAGGAAGAGGACGCCGAGGACGACCGTAACCCCTGGATACGCACCGGTCACCGTGCCGACGAGGCCTACCGTCCCTTTCTGCAGTCCCTCATAGAAGAACAGGTAGCCAAGGATGCCCGCGGCGCCCGCAAGGAGGGCCACCAGCACGGAGACGTCCATCGGGATCGGGCCCCGCTCCAATGTGACGGCCAAGATTGCGAACACGGATCCTTCGGCCGCAGCCACGCCCAGAAACATGGAACGTGGGCCTAGGCGCTCCGTGGCGGGCTTCGCGGTCAAGGTCCCTACGCCCCACGCCGCGGCCGTCCCCAGGGCCCAGCCGAGCCATGCGAGGGACACGGCGTCGAGACCGCACCGATTCACATCAGCTTTGCGACCCGGGCCGGAACCGGCGAAAACCCGCGTACGATGGCAGCGCTCGTCTCGTCGAGGTTCAGCTCGCGCCTCAGGAAAGCGGTGTTCCGTCGGAGTACACGGTCCGGCCACCCACCACGGTGCGGAGGACCTTCGCTTCCGTGATTCGTTCCGGCGGAATCTCGAAGAGGTCTTCGGAGAGAAGGATGCAGTCGGCGTACTTCCCGCGTTCGAGGGCGCCTCGCGTCGATTCCGCATGGCACGCGTAGGCGGCCCCGCGGGTGTAGGCGTCGATCGCTTCGCGGACCGACACCCGGTGGGGCGATGGATCCCCTGCCGGAGTACGTCGCGCGACCGCCTCGCGCAGGCTCACGAGGGGGTTCATGTCCGCCACGGGCCAGTCGCTCGCGAACGCCAGCGGAGCGCGGGTGTCCAGAAGTTCCCGCCACCGGAATCCTTTCGCCGTCCGCACGGGCCCGACGGCCTCCCGCCATCGACCCGTGAGTTCGGGGGACGAATGGCGGGGCATCATGCAGGGGATGACC
>JBQTHW010000190.1:0-8884 GCA_052389495.1 Methanobacteriota archaeon
GTCGTAAGTAATCTTTGTAGTGCATGAACCTCGTGATAGACACGGACGCCCTCATCAAGCTAACGAAGAGTTCGGCAAAGGGGCCCGTCGGTGCAACCTTCGCAATCTTCGTACCCAGCGAAGTCCAGAGGGAATGCGTAGAGCAGGGGAAGGCAGGCGGCTTCCCAGACGCTCTGCGCGTGGAAGAGAACATCGAGAGACGTGTGCTGACGGTCAGGAAGTCGAAGAGGTCCGTGAGGACGGAGGCCATCGTGAGGGATCTCAAACTCTCGGGTGGGGAAGCCGATGTTTTCCGGTTGCATCGCTCCGGAGGCATCGACCTCGTCGTGAGCGATGATCGAAGGTTCTTGAGCATCCTAGAGGCCCTGGGAATACGGTACACGACTCCTGGCCCACTGATTGCCGCGCTGGCCAGGATGGGCAAGTTGCCCCGGAAAGAGGCCCTGGCGCACCTAGAAAGGTTGGCAGCGTTCATCAGCGAGGATGAGTATTCCGAGTCGAAAAGAGCAATCGAAGAGGGATGATATGGACACGGTCAAGAGTTTGCGGCTCCCGGAAGCTCTGCTCAAGAGTGTGCGCTACTTGGCGCGACGGGAACGCCTTGACGAGTCGACCGCTATCCGCCAGCTCATCGCGCTGGGCACCACGGAATACGGTGTTCGGCTCTATCGAGATGGAAAAATCACCCTGAACGAAGCGGCGGAACTTGCCGATGCGACTCCGAGGGAAATGATCGAGATCCTCCTGGACCACGGAGTAAAGGGGAACGTAACGGTTAGCCAAGCCCGAAAGGCTCTGGACTACGTGCGGGCAGTTGAAAGTCCCCGAATCTGATGATCCATGCAGATCATCTTGTGTAGCTTGTGGCGCTCGGCCTCCGGGAACCGGGTTGTGTGAAGGGCAAAAGAGTTGTTCTACTTGAAGCTGCTAGAACGGTGGAGCGGAGCTCCATCCGTCAAACTCTTCCATAAAGCCATGCATCAACCGGGAAGCGACCTGGGGCTTACAGCCATGCGACGCGAATCCCTCGGAGTTGCTTGAAGTGGGGGTCGTCAGACACGACCCGACCACCGACGTGATCGGCTACGGTTGCGACGATACAATCTGCAAGTGGGACGCGGCGATTCGAGCACCGGCGGGCACCCGCGGCGATCGCCATGTCAGGGTCAAGCGGACGAATCTGGAGGCCGCTCTCCACGATCGCCCGCGACGTCTCCTCCGCCTCTCGCCGTCCCGCGAACCGGCATGCCTGATCTGCGAATTCCGCAATGACGATGAGGGGGACGACTCCCTCCTTCCTCCTCCTGAGTTCCGTGACGCGGTTCCGTGTCTTTTCCCGAACCACGGGATCGGTGGAGAAGAAGTGTTCGATGAAGAACCGCGTGTCGAGAACCTCGATCAATCCTCGTCCTCTCGAGTCCGGTCGAGGCTTTGCTTCACCTTCCTCACGGATGCGTACTTCGAAAGGCTCCCCGCCAAGTCTTCCAGTTGTGGGACCGGCCGGTACACGATCGAATCCTCGGTCGTGCGGACTTCCAGGACGCTCCCGACGCCGATTCCGAATTTCTCTCGGGCTTCCTTTGGAATCGTCGTCTGACCGTGGCGGGTCACCTTTACCCTCCTGGCGATTGCCATAGGAAAGGGAAGGCACTACTATCTACTTAAGTTCTACTATTTGGCGCAAGGTACTATCGGAAACCCGATTCCTAGAACACGCTCGGACTCCGGAACCGAATCCCCGGATCGTGACGGGCGGCTCACGCAACGAGTGACGCCTCATACATATCATCTTGAGCAGCCGGCGGGGCTCGGCCTCCGGGACGCGGGCCATCGAGAGGGCGACCCCGAGACGATGGTTCAAATAGCCCTCGGTGCTCCCGGCGCCGATGGCGCGCAAAAAGGTCCGGATGACGCGGGCCGCTCGGCGACGCGCCCGCCGCCGGAAAGGTGCCGGGCCATCCCATCGGATCAAGCGGCGCCGCCGGTAGGCTTTCGGTACACTGTGGTCCCGGAGCCCCGCGGTAGCGGATGGTCCTCGTCACGTTCCCCGGAACGTCTTCGTCACCAGGGGAGTTCCATCGCCTCCGCGAGGAATCGGTTCAACGGCTCCATCGCCCGACCCGCGTCGAGGAACCGCTCCATGAAGCCACCGCCCGCGACGTCCGCGTCCTTGAACGGGACGAACGCGACGAAGTCCTTCCGCATGAGGTCCATGATGAGCGGATGGTTCGGATCGTACCCAGGCGGCGGCCGCTTGAGCGATTCGCCTTCCAGCCGCGGCCGCTCCCGCAGGACCCCTCTCCACCCCGCGGGCTGTTCGACGATGCCGTCCCGAATCCGCTTGAGGATTGCGGAGCTCGGCTGCCAGACGCCGGATCCAGCGAAGCTTTCGCCCGATTCGAGATGCAGATAGAGCCCCGGCGTCGACTCCCCGAGCTTCTTGCCGTACTCGTGCGGGAAGTGGATGCCGACCGTCGTCCGGTAGGGGCTCTTGTCCTTCGAGAACCGGACGTCTCGGTAGATCCGCATGAGGGAGCCGCCGAAGGGCCTCGGGTCCGCGACGAGATACCGGCTGATCGTCCGGAGGTGCGGGCCGGCGTCCTGGATGAACCGCACGGCCGGCGATTGGACGACCTCTTCGTAGCGGGCCTTGTTCTTCTGGAACCACGCCCGGTCGTTGTTCTTCGCAAGATCGTTCAAGAAGCGAAAGAATTCCGGAGTGAAGTAGTCGCTCACACTTTGTCGCGCTCCCGCCGAGGCGGCGGAGGAAGGCGATTGCAGGCACTAAAGGGTTCGGTCGGCCGGCGGTCGCGGAGGGCGGTGCGGGCGGCTACCGGACGCTCCCGTCGACGGTCCGTTTCACGCTCGCCGGGAGGCGCCGTACCGCCTCGAACGGACACTCGACCCTAGGACAGCCCCGTTCACGCCTTCCGCGACGCGCGTCGCTTCGACGCCCTCGCGTCCCGGACGTGCTCCCACACGAGGCCCGTGCCGATCTCCGAGCGGACGATCTTCCCGTCGACCGCGAGGTCGTCCAGGAGGATCTCCGCCTCGTCGTCCGGGATCCCCAGGACCGCGGCGACCTCCCGCGTCGCGCATCGCCCGCCGCGGGCGAGGATCCGCTGGACGCTCGCTTCCGTCGGGTCGAGCCGGGACGGCTCGAGATCCGGGTCGAGCTCGCGGAGCCGCTCGTCGAATACGTCCCACGGCACCCAGCCGTCCACGCGGAGGGTCTTCGGGCCCCGTACGCACAGAAGCGTCGGGAAACCGGTGATCCCGCGGTCCCGGCACTCCTTCAGGTCCGCCTGGAACGCCTCCTCCGCGGTGCCGTCCTCCAGGCTGCCGTGGAACCTCGTCGGGTCGAGGTTCAGCTCCGCCGCCAGGTCGACCTGCACCTCGCGCCGGTGGATCGGCCGGCCCTCGAGGAGACCCGCCTCCCGGAGCCGGCGGAGGTAGCGCCGGCCGGCTTCGCGGCCCTGGAGCTCCGCGGCCTTCGTCGCGACGCACGCCGGCCACGTCGACGTGAAGTCGTCCATCGCCCCGGTGAGCCCGTCGACGTCCATCGGCATGCGGTGCTGCGACGCGACGGCGTCCATGAACGTCCGCACGGACTCCTTCCAGCGGCCGCCGGACATGCGCGTCCAGTACTCCCTCATCGGGCCGAAGTCCTCGAAGAGGCCGCCCATCCGCACCTCGACGTCGACGCGGTCCGCGTAGCGCGCCTCGAGCCGCCGGATCGTCGGTTCGACGCCCCAGCACCAGATGCTGATCGGGTCCGTGTACTCGACGACGAGGACCCGGCCCTCCGCCGGCGTGCGGATCGTCGGGTCCTCGATGAGGGTCTCCGTGAGCTCCACGTGCCTCGCCGGCGCCACCCATCCCCGCGGTCCCATTAACGTCTTTGCGCCGCACGCCGCGCGGCCATGTTGGCGAACCGCCAAACCCGGAGGGCGCGGGGTTCATCCGCACCGCGCGCATACGGGGCCCGAGGGGTGTCGATGCTCGGCGAGAAGATTGCGGAGGAGAGTGGGCGCGTCGTCGGGACGCGGATCCTGTCCGTGGACCCGCCCCGGATGGAGACGACGCTTCAGCACACGGGAAAGATGCTCGGGCACGAGACGACGTCGTCGATCACGTACGTCTCCGTCGCGCGGCCCGACGGTCTCTTGGAAGGCGATGGACAGGGAATCATCATGACCCGCGAGGGGGACATGGTGACCTTCACGGGAAAGGGCGTCGGCCGGTTGACGGGGAAGGGCCAGGCGGCAAGCTTCCGCGGCGCGTTGTTCTACAAGACCGCGTCGAAGAAGCTCGCGAAGCTCAACGACGTCGTCGGCGTGTTCGAGTTCGAGCAGGACGAGACCGGCAACACGCACGGCAAGGCGTGGGAGTGGAAGTAACCTCTACCCGCGTAGCGCGCCTCGAGCGCGGCGATAGCGCTCGTTGAACTCGTAGACGAAGCGGTCCTGCGGCGGGTACACCCCGTGCCGGTATGCGCGCGAGCGCACGCCCCGCTGGGCGTTCTCGCACACGGCGACGTCCTGCCGGTCGACGAGGTCGTGGAACTCGATGATGTCCGCCGCGTCAAAGTCCGGACGCGCGAGCGCGTCCGGGTCAAAGAGCCACTCCCGCACGGCGAGCGTGCGCTCGGGCCCGAGGGGCCACAGGACCTCCGTCCGCACGACGTCGGGCAGGAGGTCGACGAGGACGTTCGGGAAGATCGCCATGCCGTGGTACAGGGACTGGTCCTCCTCCGGCAGCCAAGGGAAGGGCGGGACGGTCGAGGTCCCCGTGCGCGTCCACGTCGTCGCGCCCTTTCGGAGCCGGTTCCCGGCTCGCCCGTCGTCCTCGACGATGACGCCCCGTTTGAACGTCGGCACGAGGTCGACGAGCTCCGGATGGACGGTCGGGCAGTGCAGGCATTCGCAGTAGTTCTCGACGAGGATCTTCCAGTTCGCCTCGACGACCTGCTCGACGCGGTGCCCGACGCGGAGCGTGCCGAGGCGGTATCGGACGAAGTCCGTCGCGTCCTCGCCGAGTTGGTCGCGGAGCGGCGCCGGCTCCGGCGAGAGGTTTACGAACACGAAGCCGTCCCACGTGTCCACGGCGACGGGGTGGAGCGGGTACTTGGAACGGTCGAGGCCGTCCGAAGGCGAGACGTTCGGCGTGCCGACGAGGGCCCCCTCCAGGGAGTACGTCCACGCGTGGTAGGGGCATTGGATGACGCCCGGTAGATTCCCGGCGGGGGCGTCGCAAAGGCGGCTCCCCCGGTGTCGGCACACATTGTAGAACGCGCGGATCGCGTCCGAGCGATCTCGCAGGACCAGGACGCTCTCGCCAACCACGTCGCGGACGACGAAGTCCCCGGGACGCGGGATCGCCTCCTCCCGTCCAACGCACAGCCAGTGCCGGAAGAACACCCGCTCGCGCTCGAGTTCGAAGACGTCGGGCGCGTAGTAGTCCTCCGCGGGGAGGGTCGCTTTCAGGCCGCCGGACGTCGACGCGAACGGGCGTCCCCGGACCTCGACGTCGATCGCCATCGGCTGGCCGGACGGCCTTCATTCATAAACGGATTGTGGCGGGAACGTCCTGCGCGTCACGCACGGGAACCGCCGATTTGACGCATTCTATTCCGATTGGGCGACACCCACGCGGGAAACCGACTAATCCCCACACGGCATCCGTGCGACGGTATGCCGGAGACGGCGACGAAACGCGACTGGTACTGCGAGGACGTGCTGTCGGGGAAGCTCGACATCCGCAGGGTCTACGAGGACGGACGGGTCCTCGCGTTCCATCACCCGAGGCCGCAGGCGGCGGTCCACGTCGTCGTGGTGCCGAAGGACCACGTGCCGTCGATCCTCGATGCGAAGGCCGTCGACGGGCGTCTCCTCGAGTCGATGGTCCGCGCCGTGCAGGCCGCCGCGCGGTCCCTCGGCCTCGACGCGGTGGGCTTCACGGTCCGCGCGAACGCGGCGGCGCCCGGCGTGACGCCTCACATGCACTGGCACGTGATGGGGCCCGGCGTCCCCTAGGCCGGCTTCGCGGACGTCAGCTTGCGCGAGACGTACCAGACGTAGCCCGCGGCGACGAGGAGGACGATCGCGATGGCGTCGTGGACGAGGTGAGCCTTGCCGAGGCCAATCGCCTCGTGGTTCATGGGAAGCGGGTCCGTGTGGAAGATGAGGAAATACACGCCGACGACGACGAGGACCCCGACTAGGGCCCACCGAGAGCCCGACATGCCCGCGTCGTGCGGAGGCCTCGAATCCGCCTTAACGATTTCCCCGAATCGGACGGCCTACGCACGCGGTCGCGCGTCGAGCGCCGCGAGGGCCTCCCGCGCGGCCCGCTCCCCGGTCTCGAGCGCCCCGTGGACGGTCGCGTACTCGCCCTTCGTGTGCGTCGCCTCCCCTGCGAAGAACAGCACGCCGCCGAGGGGCTGCGCGAGCTCGCGTCGCATCGCGAGGCCGCCGCCGACCGCCTGGAACGTGTAGGCTCCCTTCGCGTAGGGATCGGAGACCCAGTCGATCACGCGCGCCCCCCGGAGCTTCGCGGGGAGCCCGGGGTCGGAGACCATCGCTCTCAGCGTGCCCACGACCTCTGCGACGACGTCCCGCTCCGGACGGCCGGAGAAGCCGCGGGCCTTGCGCCCCGCGATGAACCCTTCGACGAGCACGGGCCCGGAGGCGCGGTCGCCGAGCGGGAGGAAGTAGAACCCCCCGCCCTCGTCGGCCACGAACCGGTACCGCCCGAGCGCCGTCGTCCGCGCGGACGCGTCGAACGCCTGGAGGACCTTCACGACCTCGCCATAGCCGATCGATTCGATGGCCCGTCGCTTCGCATCGGGCAGCGCCGGCTCGAAGGCGACGTCGCCCGCCTTGAGCACGCCGAGCGGCAGCGTGACGACTGCGGCGGGGGCCTCGAACCGCTCCGGACCCTCGTCCGACGTGGCCTGCACGCGGACTCCTTCCGCGGACCATCCGATCCGCGTGATGCGCGTCCTCAGGTGGATCGACTCCTGGACGGGCTCCGCGAGGCCGTCCGCGATGCGGCCGAGCCCCTCGAGCAGCTGGAAGTTCTTCCACGGCACGCCGGACGCCTCCGCCTCCGTCTCCTCCGCGAGACCGCGCACGCTGAGCCGCTCCGCGTCCGTCGCGTTCACCCCGCCGTACATGAGGGCCGTGAACCTCCGCGCGAGCGGCGACACGCGTCTCGCCTCGAGGAACTCCGCCAGTGTGACGTCAGGCCCGTCGTAGCGGTCGATCGCGCGGGGCAGAAGCCACAGCGCCTCGAGGGCCGCGCGCAGGTGCCTCGGGCCTGCGAACATGAGCGACGACACGCTGCGCAGCTTCCCGCGGTACCAGATCCGCCCGCGGCGGAAGCCGCTGATCGGTCGCGCGGTCAGGCCGAACTCGTCGATCCGCCGGAAGACCGCATCGTGGCGTCCGTGGATCATCATCGCCCCGGCCTCCGCGGGCGCGCCGTCGACGAGGTCCCGCATCGTCCACACGCGGCCCCCGACCCGGTCCCGCGCCTCGAGCACGACGACGTCCGCGCCGGCGTCGTGGAGCGTGCGGGCACACGCCAGGCCCGCGAGCCCCGCGCCGATCACGAGGACGGACTTCGGCGCTTCCATGGCCTACGCCTTCTGCTTGAACTCGGACTGCTGGAACACGACGATCGCGAGGACGAGGGCGGCGGCCGCGAACGCCACGAGGACGATCGACGCGACCCCGGCGGACACGTCGGACGGATAGAGGCGGAGCGGTCCGAACGGCGCGAGCTCCTTGAGGATCGAACGAAGGTAGTGGATGATGCTCAGCCGGGGCACGTCGCCGGGGATCGAGCCGACGGTGAACTCCCAGACGAAGCCGAAGCCGAGTCCCGCCGCGAGGGGCCGCCGGACGAGGACGGACAGGAGCGTGAAGAACGCGCCGTACGCGAGAGCCGCGAGGACCGTCGCGACGAGGAAGGCGGCCAGGACGTCGCGGTCCGCGGACAGCGCGTCGCCCGCGTAGGCCTCCGTGATCGCGTACGCGGCGAGGAGGGGCGGCACGAGGAGCAGGACGACGGACGCCAGGTAGCCGAGGTACTTGCTCAGGAGGATCGTCGGCTTCGAGACCGGCCGGGTGAGGAGGTACGGGAGGGTGTTGTCCTCGATCTCCTCGCGGATCAGGGAGGTCGCCTGGACGAGGCTCGCGAACACGACGACGACCTGGAGGAAGAGCGGCACCATGAGGAGCTGGAACAACACGATGTCGAAACCGTCCACGCGTGCGAGGGCGAGGGAGCCCAGGAGGAGGATCGGCGTCGCCGCGAGGGCGGCCGTCGCGAGGCCCCTCCGCGTCGTGAGCAGGTAGCGGACCGTGAGGGAGAACACGACCCACGACTTCCGGAGGCCCGCGCGGAGGTCCGTCGGCTCACCCCACGAGATACCGGAACACGGCGTCGAGGTTGTCGTCCGGGCTCTCGAGGCCGGTGACCTCGAGCCGGCGGTCCTCGACGATCCCGGGCAGCTCCCGGTAGAACGCGTCCGGCTTGCGCGTCCGGACGAGGAGCTCCTTCTCCGCGGGGAACTCGATCGAGGCGACGTGATCGAGGGGCGCGAGGGCCTCCGCGACCGCGCGAGGCGCCGGCGTCGCGATGCGGACCGCATGGGGGTGCCGGTCGATCAACGCGCGGATCTCGTGGACGTTCCCCGAGGCGATCCCCTTGCCGTTGTGGATCAGGACGATGTTCGACGTGAGCCGCTCGACCTCGTACAGGACGTGGGTCGACATGAGGACGTGCCCGCCGTCCCTCACGAAGTCCGCGATCGTCCGGAGGATGTGCACGCGCGCCTGCGGGTCCGCGCCGGAGAGCGGCTCGTCGAGGATGAGGA
>JBQTHW010000191.1:0-3182 GCA_052389495.1 Methanobacteriota archaeon
GTCCGCACGCTGACGTCGGCGTACCTCGTCGTCAAGGCGCGACGGCGGACGGAGGCCGCCTCCACCGAGGACTAGCCCGCCTCGTGCGTCTCGACGACCTGCGCGCCGACGTACGCGATGCCGACCTCGAGCCAGTAGTCGAGGTCCGCGCCGATGTCGCGGATCGTCGCCTGGAGCCCTTCCGCGGTCACCTCCGCGACGGTCAGCGCGTCCGGCCGGAACCGGAAACCCCATCCGTTCGCGTACCGCTCGACGGGGCCGCCCACCCACCTCTCCGTGGCGTTGGCGTGCATCGCCACGAGCTGCGCCCACACCCCGTCGTCCGTCGTCTCGACCGCGATCCGGTCGCCGCGGATGTCCTCGATGACGGCCCAGCGGTTCGAGTCGTGACGCAGCCGATCCGGCTCGACGACGCCGGAGAAGGCGAGCCCGACGCCGAGGGCGACCGCAGCGGTGACGACCGCCGACAGGACGAACAGGGTCGTCGTCTTGATCGGCGGCATGTACTCGGACGGGTCAAGGGCTGCGGGGATAAGGGCCCATCGGGTCCGTTAGGAGGAAGACGACCGACGCGGGCGGCGGGGGGCGTAGCCCATGTCGGGGGCGACGCGGAGGCGGAGGCGGCCGTCCGCCGCCTGGGACAGGACGCGGCCGAGGAGGAAGATCATCCCGACGAAGCGGGATTCGACCTCCTTGACGATCGCCATCTCCTCGTCACCCGGATCCATCGAGGCGGCCCGACAAATATAGGGATTTGCCCGAGTCCCACCGCAATCGGCAAAGCTCATGCCCCGGGAGGCGCTACCGCGGCCCGGGGGATTCGGACGTACCTCGGAGCCCACGTCTCGATCGCGGAGAGCATCGCCCTCGCTCCGGAGAGGGGCAAGGCCGTCGGCGCGGAGTCGATCCAGATCTTCTCCCGCAGCCCGCGGATGCTCCGGAACACGAAGCCGATCCCGCCCGCGGAGGCGGACGCGTTCCGGACGAACCTCGCCGCGAACGGGATCCGGCGGGTCGTAATCCACGCGAACTACCTGATCAACCTCGGGTCGCCGAAGAAGGCGGCCCTCAAGGTGAGCCGGCAGGCGCTCGTCGAGGAGCTCGAACGGGCGCAGACCCTGGGCGTGCGGGACGTGATCTTCCACCCGGGCGCCCACCTGGGGAAGGGCGAGGCCTCGGCGGTCCGGACGATCGCGCAGAGCCTCGACTTCTGCCTCGATCACGCACGGGCGCCGGACGCCTGCCTGACCCTGGAGAACACCGCGGGCCAGGGCTCCGTCGTCGGGTACTCGTTCGAGCAGCTCGCGGAGATGATCAAGGGCTCGGCGCACCCGGAGCGGCTCGCCGTGTGCATCGACACGTGCCACACGTTCGCGGCGGGGTACGACTTCCGCACGCGAGACACGTACGACGGCCTCATGCGAAAGGTCGACGAGACGATCGGGCTCGCTCGCGTCCACGCGTTCCACCTGAACGACTCGAAGGGACCCCTCGGGTCGCGCGTCGACCGGCACGAGGACATCGGCAAGGGGCACCTCGGGAAGGAGGCGTTCCGCTTCCTCGTCAACGACGCGCGGTTCGGGGACCTCCCGGGGTGCCTCGAGTTCCCCGGGGACGACGGCGGTTACCGGAAGAACCTCAAGGTCCTGCGGTCCCTCGTCACGGGCATGTCGCCGTCGCGGAGGCAGCGGGCGCGGCGCACGTGAGGGCGCCTCGGAACCGCACCGCGATCGCGTACGCGCTGCGCGCGAACCGCATGAGGGACGGCGAGCCCGCGACGAGGCCGCCGAGGCCGCGGCCGAGCGGGAGGGCCTCGAGGAGGACCGGCACGGCGTCGCCGCCGGATGTCACGCGACCGTCCGGGTCGACGATGTGATACGCCGAGGCGAGGATCGCGTCGGGGATGCCGCGGACGAGGTCCCGCGATCCCTGAATCGGCTGCACGCGGACGGGCCCGCGGACGTCGAGCCAGGACACCCATCGGGCGACGTGCGTGCAGATGCGGCACGTGCCGTCGTACAGGAGCCGGTACTCCGCGCGGGCCATGACGTCGTCCCCGTGGAATCCCAACGTCCCGGGCCTGCTAATAGCTCTATGGCCACGGGAAGGGTTATTCGTGCCGGGGGGATGCGCGCGCGGGAAGCCGATGATTGTCGACCCCTCGAAGCTCACGCGCGACGACGCGTACCGCCTCATGATCTCCGCGTTCATCCCTCGCCCGATCGCGTTCGTCTCGACGCGGAGCCGTGCGGGCGTCGACAACTGCGCGCCGTTCTCGTACAGCATGGGCGTCTCGAGCCGCCCGATGGTCCTCGCCGTCTCCGTCGGCTCGCGCGGGCGGCGGCCGAAGGACACCGTGCGCAACATCCTCGAGACGAAGGAGTTCGTCGTGAACGTCGTCACGGAAGACCTCGCCGAGAAGATGAACGTCGCCTCCGGGGACTGGGCCGACGACGTGAGCGAGTTCGACGAGGCGGGGTTGACGCGCGCGCCGTCCGAGGTCGTCGCGCCGCCCCGCATCGCCGAGTCGCCCGTGAACTTCGAGTGCCGCCTGATGCGGCGCGTCGTCGTCGCGGACAACACGGTCTGCTTCGGGGAGGTCGTCCGGCTTCACGTCGAGGACCGGGTCGTGGCGCACGGTCGCGTCGATGCGAGGATGCTCAGGGCGGTCGGACGACTCGGCGGGGCACAATACTGCCGGACGCGCGACATCTTCGAGATGTCCCGACCCAAGATCGCAGGGCCGAAGGCCGCGGCGGAGACCCAGGCGCGGTGAACCGCCGTTCTCGATGTCGAGAATGCCGATGTTCCGTCCTTCGATGGTCTTATCGCCCCCGGGGCATTGCCGGACGAGGGCTCGGAGATGAGACGTATCGGGGCCGTGTGCCTTCTCGTCGTGTCCGTCGTCGTGCTAACACTCGTGAGCGTTCCATCGCCCGCGGTCGCGGGCGGGTCGACCCTGCGAATCGATCCGGAGGCCCTCTCCGGAAGGATCACGCAGTACCTGCTCGGGGAGTCCGAGATCGAATCGGCCGCGAGTTCGAGCGGAGGCGGGAAGGTCGTGTTCGGTGCGAACGTCCGGCTGAGCGACGAGCACATCCCGACCCGGGTCATCAGCCAGACGGAACCGACGATCGCGGTTAATCCTGCGAACGCCGACAACCTGGCCGCGGGCTTCCACG
>JBQTHW010000192.1:0-2275 GCA_052389495.1 Methanobacteriota archaeon
GCGTCGTGACGGATGTCGAGAACGTCGGGACGGACATGCAGCCGATGTGGCGCGCGCGGGTCGCGGACCCGACGGGGACGTTCCATCTGTACGCCGGGCAGTACCAGCCCGAGGCGTCCGCGGTCCTTTCGAAGCTCAAGCCGCCCCTGTTCGGCGCGATCACGGGCAAGTCGCGGACCTACACGCCGGATTCGGGCACCGTGTACACGTCGATCCGGCCGGAACGAATCAAGGAGGTCGACGGCGCCCTCCGGGACTACTGGATCCTCGAGGCGTGCCGTTCCCTGAAGAAACGGATCGACGCGATGGCGGAGGCGCAGCGGATGGACCCGCCGACGAAGGAGGCCCTCGCGAAACTCGGCGTGCGGGAGCCCCTCGCGGACGGGATCGTCCAGGCCGTCGCGCACTACGGCAAGGCCGACCTGGCGAGGTACACGGCGATGCTCGCGGAGGCCCTTCGCTACCTGCTCCCCGAGTTCCGGGAGGACCGCTCCCCGGAGGCGGCGGCCGCCCACGTCGAGCCGGTGCCGGCGGCGGAGCGCGAGCCCGAGCCCGACGACGGGAAGGAGACCGCGGTCCTGGAGGTCATCACGTCCCTCGACAAGGACGGGAAGGGCGCGCCCTGGGACGCGATCCTGACGGCCTCGAAGGCGCAGGGGATCGCGAAGGAGGACCTCGAGGAGGCGATCAACGGCCTCCTCGACAAGGGCCTTGTGTACGAGCCCGTGCTCGGGCGCATGAAGCGGATCTGACGCCTACGTCGGCGGCAGGTACGCCTTGCAGGACCAGCACCGCCGCGCGGACAGGCCGACCCGGCTCCCGCACCGCTGGCAGCGGCGCAGCTCCGGCAACTCCTGGATCGCCCGCTCGACGCGCCGCACCCCCAGCTTCCCGGTCGCCAGCCCGCCGACGCCGCTCAGCCCCGAGAGGCCGAGGGCCAGGACGAACTCCCAGCCGGCCGGCCAGAGGAGCCAGCCCATCGGGCGGAAGATCCACTGGAACAACAGGAAGCCCGCGAAGCCTCCGATCAGAGCGCCCGCGAAGCCCATCGAGCCGAGGAAGCTCGCCCGTCCCGCGATCATGCCGACGCCGAACGCGGCGAACGCGAGGCAGAACAGCTGCAATTCGTAGTAGGGCAGGCCGAGGATCGGGAACAGGAACACGGGGATCGCGAGCGCGACCGAGAGGCCCGCCGCGGCCGTCATCGTCAGGACGAGGCTGAAGATCGGATTCCTCACGCTCGCCATGGACCCCGACCCAGCGCGGGTTCGGGACTTAAGCGTGACCGCGTGGTTATCAATGCGTGAAAACGACGACGGGCCTCCGACGCCTCCATGGACCGATTATCATTTGTTATCAAGGATAAATATCATCTAGGAAGCTCTCGAGGCGAATGCGCAACGCCCTTCGCGCGTTTACAAAAAGGTCTTATCGTCGCCCCGCCGGTGCGCGGACCGAACGGGATGGCTCTAACGGAAGGCGACGTTCTCGACAGCCCGGGGCTTCTCTCCCGGGAGACGCCGGCGTCGGCGGCGGTCCGCAAGGTGCCCACGGGGATCGCGGACCTCGACGCGATCGTCGACGGCGGGTTCCCGGCCGGCTCGACGGTCCTGCTCCTCGGGGAGATCGGCGCGGGGATGCAGGAGTACGTGTACACGGCCGCGTCGAAGATCGCCCTCGTGAACGAGCGGCCGGAGGCGTGGCACCACTACCTGGGCGACCATTGCGCGGACTCCGACCTGCCCACGAAGATCTGCTACGTCACGTTCGCGCGGTCGAAGGACGTCATCCTCGGGGAACTTCGCGCGGGGTTCAACGCGGAGTACCACGAGGCGTTCCGCGGGCGCACGGTGTTCAAGGACTTCTCCTCGTGGTACTTCCGGCACAGCGTCGTCCCGCCGGAATGGACGGACCAGGAGGACGTCTTCGAGACGCCCTCGGGGAACGTCCTCGAGGAGCTCGTCGCGTTCCTGGACGAGAACGCGGAGGGGGCGATCGTCGTGATCGACTCCCTGACGGACCTCGCGATCGCGGAGGCCGTCGAGATGAAGGAGCTCGTCACGACGGTCAAGGGTCTCCAGCGCGTCGCGAAACGCTGGGACGGCCTCGTGTACCTGCTCCTGACGCGCGGCATCCTGGAGAGGCGGCACGAGCAGATGCTCATGGACTCCGTGGACGGCTGCCTCGCGTTCGAGTGGAAGGGGTACGCCCGGTCGAGCAACCGGCAGCGGTACCTGTACGTCGAGCGGTTCACGAGCGTCCTGCCGCACCTGCC
>JBQTHW010000193.1:0-2629 GCA_052389495.1 Methanobacteriota archaeon
ACGTGACGCCGCCATTGGCGCTCGACGTGAGGAGGATGTCCGCGTCCCCGAGGCGGTTGTCCGCCCAGGCGACGTACACCCGGCCGCTCGGTGCGACGCCCAGCGCGGGGTACGTCCCGTGGCGGTACGCCGCGTTGTGCAGCCGCTCCGGCACGACATCCTGGACGATCCGAGGCGCGCCGAACGTGGCGCCGCCGTCCGTCGACCGGGCGATCAGGAGACGCATCGCGGTCGTCCCGCCGGCCGTCGTGAAGGTCTCGTCCCAGGCGACGTAAACGGAGCCATCCGGGCCCACGGCGACGATTGAGTCTTGGAAGAAGCCCCCGGGCGTCACGGTCCCGCTCACCTCGAGCGGCGCGGACCAGGTCGCCCCGCCGTCCGTCGACCGCGAGACGACGATCGGGGTGAGACCGAACCCGACGAACTTCGTCCAGGAGATGTAGAGGTGGTTCCGGAAGGGGCTCGCGGCCGAGCGGTCCGCGGCGATCTGCTCGTGGTCGTGGAACACGCCCTTGCCGCCGAGGGCGACGATCGTCACGGTCCACGTGAAGCCGCCGTCCGAGGAATGCGCGGCCCAGATCGATCCGTCCTTCACGCTGCCGAAGCCGGCCCGGTTGAAGGCGATCCCCGCATAGTGCGCGATGCCGTCCGCGTCGAACGCGACGGACGGGTCGCCCGCCGCGCCGAATCCCGTCAGGACGGACGTCGGACCCCCCGGGTAGCCCGGCATGAGCTGCTCGAACCACGTCCGGCCCCCGTCGACGGACGCGTACACGCCTGCCCACGCATCGCCCACGCGGTAGTCGTTCGCCCCCGCGACGAGGTTCCGCTCGTTCCGCGGGTTCACGGCGATGCTCGGTTCGTTCTGCGTGTCGCGATCGTCCGCGACCGCGACGTTGGCGCCGACTCGGATCGTGGCGGCGGCCGCGGTCGGGGCCAGCAGCACCCCGACGACCGCGAGCACGCCAAGCGTCTGGAGCAGCACGGCTCGATACGTCGTGAACTTCAAGGCCCAATCCCCTCCCCGTCGCAGGAGTGGTGGGAATCGAGCGATGCGCCAAATAGGTTCCGGTCGTCGCACGCCGGACCTATCGAGGCGTCGGCCCCTTCGTGGGGACGAGAAGCTTCGTGCGGAGTATCTTCCGCAGCTCCTTCGACAGCTTCGCGACTTCGTCGAACTCCGCGTCCGTCATCGAGAGGAGCTTCGAATAGTGATCAAGGCCCCACTTCACGGGGAAGTCGACGTCCTCGAGCTCCGAGATCTTCTCCACGATCTCCGGTTTCAGGCCGATCTTCTCCATCCGTCGCTCGAGCTCAACGATCTTCGCGACGGTTTCGTCGTCCGCCTCGACCGTGAAGCCGACCTTCGACAGGGCCTTGAGGGCCTCCTTCGTGTGACGCTCGTGGTCCTCGAGGGCGCCCCCCTCGCCGTGCGCGAGGTGGAACAGCTCCGCGGCGGCGCGGTAGTACGTCTCGATGAAGTGGTCCACGCGCTCCTCCCGCGCGACCTCGACCATCCCGGCGTCCTTGAGCTTGCGGATGTGGTGGTAGATCGCCTGGGGCGTCCGGTCGAGCTGCTCCGCGAGCTGGCTCACGGTCATGTCCTTCGCGCGCAACAGGTAGAGCACCCTCCTCCGGGTCTCGTCCGCGAGGAGCTGGAACGCCTCCGGGTCCTTGATGACCTTGAACGTTCGCATGGTCGCCTCCATCCAACGCATGTTTTAGCTGTGCCATAAATGTTTCCATAATGGAAACGCAGGTTTTATTAACCACCGCGTGTATTACCCAAACATGAGTTTGGCCACAGCAAACCGACACTACACCAAGCCCAACGCAGGCTTGCCCGGCGTCGACCTCGCGCGCGTCGTGCGTCGCCTGCTGCGGACCCGAAGCCCGCCCGAGCGCCTCATATGGGCATCCACGCCGATCCCGATCCACGCGTTCGCGAACCTCGGCTCGGCGTTCGACGGAGTCGCCCGGAGGTGGCGCGCCTGGTGATGTCGTACCGGATGATCGTCCGCGCGACGGAGCCCCGACGGCTGCCTCCCGGCCTCGCGACGTACGCCCGGCTCGAGCATCGTGGGGACGTCCCCGACTGGTGGACGACGAGCGCCCGCCCAGCGCGCCGGGAGCGACGCCACCCGCGCGGGGTCGTCCGCGCGATTCGGCGGGTCGCGTCGACGGTCGCCGCGCTGCTCGCCTAGGCCGCGCCCGGCGGCCCGGGCGGTCTGCGGAACACGAACGGTAGGGCGCCGAGCCAGAGTATCTCGAAGACGAGGGACACGATCGACGGCAGGGCCGCGCCTGGGTCGGCGACGGTCGAGAAGGCGAGGACGATCGCGAGCCCGAGATTCTTGAACGACGCGAAGGTCGTCGCGGCGACCGTCGTCTCCCTCGAGGCGCCGAGGAACCGTGCAACCGCGAACAGGGCGAGGCCGAGCCCGAACGTGCGCCCCAGCGACAAGGCGCCCAACACGGCGAGATCCGGGCTCCCGAACAGGGCCGCACGCGCCGAGCCCGAGATCGCCGTCACGAGGACCAGGAACGACAGGCTCACGGCCGTCGGCCGGAGGTCCGTCACGAGCGGCCAGCGGCGCAGCCCGCGCGACAGGACAATCGGCAACCCGAG
>JBQTHW010000194.1:0-2714 GCA_052389495.1 Methanobacteriota archaeon
ATCCGCTGCGCGGAGTTCTGCGGGCTCAACCACGCGGACATGACCGCGATCCTCCATGTCGAGCCCGCCTGAGGCGTCCGTGGGACGGGGAGGCGGGACGGGATGGGGCGGGGCACGTGGATTCTCGCCGCGTTCCTCCTGACCGCCGCGCTTCCGCTCGTTGTGGGCGGCCCGGCGGCCTCCGCGGACGCCGTGCGGTTCACGTTCTACGGCCACGCGGTGCAGGGCTGGGGACCCGACGCGGGCAACATCACGAACCCCGGGCCTCGGCTCGTCGTCTACCTCGGCGACGTGGTCAACCTGACCCTCGTCGGCGTAGATCCGGGTGTCCTACACAACTGGTTCATCGACTACGACAACGACATGATCGACGATCCGGAGGAGCCGGACTCCGACGACTTCATGGGCACGACGATTACGTTCGATTTCACTGCGGACCGCCCGGGCACGTGGACGTACCGATGTCGGGTCCATCCGGGCAGCATGACGGGGACAGTCGAGATTCGCGCCTCGGGTCGCCCGAGAAACTTCACGTTGTACGGGGACGCCTTGCGGGGATGGGGCCCCAGCGCGACGAACATCACGAACCCGGGACCCACCCTCGTCGTCGCGACTGGAGACAACGTCACGCTCACCCTCGTTGGCGTAGATCCGGGTGTCCTACACAACTGGTTCATCGACTACGACAACGACATGATCGACGACCCGGAGGAGCCGGACTCCGACGTCTTCATGGGCACGACGGTCGTGTTCAACTTCGTCCCCGATCGGGCCGGCAATTGGACGTACCGCTGCCGCGTTCATCCCACGAGCATGACGGGTAGGATCGAGATCCGTATCGGCGCCTCGAACGGCTTCCGACCTCCGACACCGCCCCTCGATCCGGTCCTGACGATCCTGCTCGGCACGATCGCGTTCGTGCTGCTGTTCTCGGCGGGCTACCACGCGCGGGCGGTGCGAGCCCGCCGCCGGGAGAAGTGAGGGACCTCGCATGGCGGACGTCCGCGCCGTCGCAGCGGTCCTCGCGCTCCTGCCGTTCCTCGCGATTCTCCTGTATGCGATCGAGCGGTTCCTCGCGGAGCGGCGCGAGGAAACCTGGGGCGTCCTCGTGGGCCTCGTCGCGTTCCTCGCGGTCGGGCACGCGATGGCGGAGGTCCTGTTCGCGCATCCGTTTCTCAGCATCTATGCCGGCGAGGTCTTCGCGCTCTTCGTGCTCGTGGCGGGTCTCCTGATTGGGATGAGACTATCCTGGCAGCTCGTCGGACACCCGGAGCGGTGGCGGATGTCCGTGCCGACGTCGCTCGCATGGGCCGGTGCAGGCTTCCTCGCGCTCCACAGCCTCGGGGACGGCCTCGCCCTGGGCGAGGCGTTCGTCGCGCTAACGCCGGAGGTCCGCGCCGACGGACTGGCGATTGCCGCGACGATCGTCCACCGCTTCGCGGAGGGCAGCCTCGTGGTCTTGCCGGCCCTCGCGGCGGGCTGGAGGCTCCGCAAGTCGCTGGGCGCCCTGTTCCTCGGGCTGTTCCTCCTGCCGGGTGCGGCCGTGACCGCCGCGATCCTCCAGCCACCGGGAGGCGCGGACGCCGCCGCACTCGCCCTCGCGATCCGGTCCGTCGTCGCGGCCGCGGAGGCGGGCTTCGGGCTCCTGCTGCTCCTCGGAGGTCTCGCGCCCCAGGCCGCCGCGTCGCATCGAACGCGATGGGTCGGGTGGGCGGGGATCGCGTTCATCGCGATCGCGGTCGTCCACGGGATCGTCGAGTGAAGGGCTCAGCCGGCCGCGGGCTCGCCCCGCCTCACCGCAGGCGTGACGAGCCGGGACGCCCACGCGAGGCTCACGGTCGCCGCGAACGTCGCGGACGCGATGCCGAGGTGGCTCGTCACGACGACGGGATCCAAGGCGCTTGTGATCGTCAGCATGCCGAGCGCGACCTGCGCCGCGAGGAGGACGAACGCCGCTGCGGCGATCAACACGAGGCGGCGGTCCGTCCGGAACCAGAGGAGCGTCGCCAAGAGGGCGGCGAGGATCAGGACACCCGCGGACAGGGCGAGCAGGCGGTGCGCGAACTCGACCGCGATCGCCGCGACCCCGAGGTCCGGGATCGCCTCGCCTCGGCACAGGGGCCAGTCGGGGCACGCGAGGCCGGACCCCGAGGCGCTCGTGTACCCGCCCATCAGCATCGTGCCGAAGACGGCGATCGCCGAGCCGATCGAGAGGAGGCGAAGCACCGCGACCCGACGCACCGGACGCATGACTCCGCGATGGGAGCGGGCGCCGCGAGATAAACCCTTGGCCCTCATCCGGCCGCGCCGTCGTCCCGCGCGAGGGGGACCGCCACGGCGAACACGGCGACGCCGAGCGCGAACGCGAACGCGCACAGGATGCAGACCGCCTGGATGACGACCAGCTCGACGAGCGTCAGCGCGGCCCCGACTGCGACGCCGGCGCCCGCGAGGGCGAGGATCGACCGCCCGATCCGCCAGGGACCGAGCCTCTCACGACCCGCCAAGCGCGCTGCGGAGAGCGCCAGGAGGGTCCCGAAGCCGCCGATGCCCAAGGCCGCCGTCGGGACGCCGCCGATCGAAGCCCAGGGACTCTCGCGGATCCTCGAGCAGCTGAAGTACGCATCCAGGTCACACCACGTCGCGCTCGCGGCCTCGTACCACTGCCACGTGAGGTAGCCGGAGACCGCGATGCCGAACGCGGCGAGGGCCGC
>JBQTHW010000195.1:0-37463 GCA_052389495.1 Methanobacteriota archaeon
CGGAAGAGGCCCGCGAGGCGGCGATCGCCGCCGCACGAGCGAACGCGAACGCCCTCATCGCCTCCGTCGTCCTCGGCGGCACGATGGTCGCCTTCTGGCTGAACGTCCTGTGGTCCATGGCGAGCCAGCTGTACTGGGAGAAGGAAATCGGGAACCTCCAGCTCTACATGATGGCCCCGATGAACCGGATGGCCCTCCTCGGCGGGATGGCCGTGGGCGGGATGTTCATGACTTCCATGCGCGCGATCTCGACCCTCGTCGCCGGCATCTTGGTCTTCGGGGTCGCCTATCAGGTCGCGGACCCGCTCGCCCTCGTCGCGGTGTTCTTTGTCACGCTCATCGCGCTGTACGGGATGGGCATGATGTTTGCGTCCCTCTACCTGCTGTGGGGCCGCGAGGCGTGGCACCTGTCCGCCCTCCTCGAGGAGCCGATCTTCTTCTCGAGCGGGTTCTACTTCCCCGTCGGCGGCCGGTTGCCGGCCGGGCCGTGGGGCCGCTTCGTCGCGATCGCGGGCGCGTTCATCCCTGCGACCCTCGGCCTCGACGCGATCCGCCAGCTCACGCTCGGTTCGACGGCCTTCGGCGGGCAGTTCTGGCTCCTGAGCGTGGACGTCGAGCTCGGCCTGCTCGTCGTCCTCGCGGTCCTGTTCCTAGTCCTCGCAAGGTACGCCCTCGCGTACCTAGAGCTGCTCGCGAAGCGAGAGGGGAAGCTGACCTCACGGCATCAGTGAGCACGTACTGGCGGACGTTCAAGACGGCCGCCTGGCTCGGCTGGGAGATGGATTCGAACTGGACGGAGCCCTGGCTGTTCGCCCTCTACTCGATCGTCAAGCCGGTCGCGAGCGCGTTCATCCTCGTCCTGATGTACTCCATCTTCGTCGTGATCGGACAGTTCCGGCCCGGGGACTTCAACGCGGGCTTCTCGTACATGTACATCGGGAACGCGTTCTTCATCTTCGTCGCGTCGACCCTGTTCGGCACGTTCCAGGTGATCCAGTCCGACCGGGAGTGGTACCAGACGATCCGCTACGTGTACATCTCCCCGATCTCGTACTACGTGTACATCGTGGGCCGGGCGTTCTCGAAGATTGCCGTCGCGGCCTTCGCGGTCGTCATCACGCTCGCCTTCGGCGTCGCGTTCCTGAACGTGCAGATCGGTTTTTCCGTCGACGACCTCCCGATGTTCCTCGCGAGCCTCCTGCTCGGGATCGGGGTGCTCCTGACGATCGGGATCTGCCTCGGCGGCATCTCGTTCCTCACGGCGAAGCACACGCACGGCCTCGCGGAAGGCATCCCCGGCCTGTTCTACGTGTTCTGCGGCGTCCTGTTCCCTCTGTCCGTCCTCCCGACGTGGGCGCAGCCGATCGGCCAGGCGATCCCGCTGACGTACTGGTTCGACATCACCCGCCGGCTGCTCGCGCCCGCGGCGTCGATCGACCCCACGCTCACGGGCTACAGCGACGGCGCGATCCTCCTGCTGCTCCTCGTCTCGTCCCTGGCGTTCTTCGCCCTCAGCGTCCTGATCTTCAAGACGGGCGAACACCTCGCGCGGAAAGCCGGCAAGATCGACATGACGACGTCCTACTGATCCGCCCTGCCGGGACCGCGTGCTCTCCGGGCGGTCCGCTGCTCCCGCGCGTACGGCATGCGCTGCACGGCGCCGCACGCGAGGCACGTGACGACGACGCGTCCGCTCCCCACGCGGACCCGCGCGTTGTGCGCGGGCACGAGGTACGACCCGCACGCGCGGCAGAACTTCCGCTTGAACTCCCGCGGCACGCGGACGTTGTAGCGCATCCCGATCCGCCGCGCGAGCTCGACGTAGCGGCGCGCACGACCCTCCCGCCGCCCGACCGCCTCGCGCTCCGCCTGGCGGAACAGGCTCTCCATGCGCTCGAGGGCGATCCGCCGTTCCTGCCCTCGGTGGCGACGCTTCGCCATCGGGGGTCGAGCGGCACGGCGCGATAAAACCTCTCCGGGCCGGTGGACCGACCAAGGTTTAACTACGCCCCCTCCGTACCTCCGGCCGGTCCCCATGCGGGAGAGGGTTCGGCGGATTTTCCGACACGTCGACGACGGCCTCGACCTGGTCGTCCTGCTGAACTCCGTGGACCCGCACATCGACCTGTCGTTCTTCTACGCGACAGGCCTCACGGACGGTCTGTTCGAAGGGTGCGCCGCGTGGCTCACGCCGGACGGCGCCTGCGAGGTCACGACCTCGGCGCTGGAGGAAGAGGCCGCGAAGAAGAGTTCCCTCCCGCTCCACGTGTTCCGCACGAGGGACGAGGCCGAAACCCTGATGCGGGCGCGGCTGAAGGGCCACAAAAAGATCGGCGTCAACGCGTCGGAGCTCACGCACGCGGGGTTCGGCCGCCTGCGACGGCTCGCGCCGAAGTCCGCGGCGTTCGTCGATGTCTCCTCGGCCGTGCTCAAGGCGCGCCTCGTCAAGGACGCGAAGGAGGTCGAGCTGATCCGCCGCGCGTGCGACATCGCGTCGACGTCGTTCGAAGAGGTCCTTCCGTCGATCCGCGCCGGGGTCACGGAGTCGGAGGTCGCCGCGGATCTCGTCTACCGGATGCAGCGCAACGGGGCGTCGGGAGCCGGGTTTCGGACGATCGTCGGCTCCGGCCCGAACGCCGCGGAGCCGCATTACACGGCGGGCCTTCGGAAGCTGCAGGCCGGCGACTTCGTCGTGATCGACTTCGGCGCCCACTTCCACATGTACCACTCCGACGTCACGCGGACGGTCGTCGTCGGGCGGGCGTCCCGCGAGCAGCGGCGGATGTACGACACGGTCGCGCGTGCGCAGGAAGCCGCGCTCGCCCGGATGAAGGTCGGCGCGAAGGGCCGGTCCGTCGACGCGGCCGCCCGGTCCCTCATCGATGCGACGACGTACAAGGGGCGGTTCATCCACGGCCTCGGTCACTCGATCGGCCTCGCCGTGCACGACGGCGGTTCCCTGAACCCCTCGAGCGACGTCGTCCTCCGGGCGAACATGGTCTTCACGAACGAGCCCGGCGTGTACGTGCCCGGCTTCGGCGGGGTCCGCATCGAAGACGACGTCCTGATCGAGAGGGGCGGCCCGCGCGTGCTGAGCACGGCGCCCCGGGACCTCCTCGAGTTGTAGGGTCCGACCTCCCGCGAGTGAGAACCACGGCGCCTCGTTTAAGCCCCGGTCCTTCGATTGGCGCGACGCGTGAAACGTTTCAAGGCGAAGGTGTGCGTCGTCGGCGACCCCGCCGTCGGGAAGACGTCCCTCGTGCGGCGGTACGTGATGGGGGACTTCGCGGAGGACCGTCGGGCGACGGTCGGCGCGGAGGTCTCGACGCGCGGCCAGTTCGTCGACCTTCGAGACATCGGGCTCACCCTGTCGAAGCTCACGGAGGGCGCCCGAATCGATTGGCCGTCGACGTTCCATCTCGACATGATCGTGTGGGACATCATGGGAGCCCATCCGGTGCCCGACGACGTGCGCGTGACGTACTTCGAGTCCGCGCGCGGGATCCTCGCGGTGGCCGACACGTCCCGGGAGGAGACCTTCGCCCACCTCGACGGTTGGATCACGGCGGCGAAGCGGACGGCGGGCGGCGTCCCGGTCGTCGTCGCGCTCAACAAGACGGATCTCGTGCACCGCACCGACGTCGCGTCGGCGGAGGCGCTCGCGGAGGCCCACGACGCGTCTCTCTTCCGGACGTCCGCGAAGACGAACGAGAAGGTCGAGAAGGCGTTCCGGAACCTCGCCGCGGACGTCGTGCTGAACCTGCTCGGCTTCTGACCGGGGCGGATCACGCGGGGATCGGCGCGGGCTCCTTCGCGCGGAACTCGCCCGCGAGGATGCTCATCCGGACGACATCGACGAAACGCCCGTCCTTGTAGATGTCCTGGCGGTGGACGCCCTCCCGGACGAACCCGACCTTCTCGTACGCGCGGATCGCGCGGTGGTTGTACTCGAGAACGTCGAGTGAGACCTTGTGGAGGCCCAGGACCTCGAAGGCGTACCGGAGGGCGGCCCGGATCGCGTCCGTGCCGTAGCCTCGCGACCAGAGCGTCGCCTCGCCGATCAAGACCCCCAGGTCGGCCTTGCGATGCGCGCGGTCGACCTTGTGGAGTCCGACGTTCCCGACGTGCTTGCCTTCGACCTCGATCGCGAAGACCTGCTCGTCGACCTTCCGCTCGTACTCGCGGAACCACCGCTCCTCCTCCGCGAGCGTCACGCCCGACGTGCGACCGAGGAAGTGGCTCACGCGGGGATCGCTGAACCACTTCACGAGCCGCCGGAGGTCGCCGGACCCGAGGGGCCGCAGGAGGACGCGCTCGCCCAGGACGACCCGGCGCGCGTCGATCACGGGACCTCGCACCCCCGCGGCCGATAAAGAGCTTTTCATCCGAATTGCAGGGACAGCGACGCGTCCGCGGAGCCGCCGTCGTCGTCCGTCACCCGCACGGTGACGCGGTACGTCCGGGGGGCGTCGAACACGTGGACCGCCGTCGCGGTGACCTCGAAGGGTGCCGCGCCGCCGCTCGGGAACGTCGAGGCCAGGGTCGTGCCGTCGCCGAAGTCCCACACGACCCGGAGGTCGTCGGCCCCCGCGTCCCGCAGCCGCGCGTGCAGCACGACGCCGTGCGACGCGAGGGTCAAGCCCAGGTCCCGGAGGGTCCACGTCCACGTCGACGGCCGTTGGGTGTTGAAGTTGTGGCCGTACCGGACCTCCGTCCGGTCCGCGAGGACGACGACGAGCCACGCGGGGTTGTCCCCGGCCGGCATGCCGTTCGGGCGGTCGTCGCTCGGCGTGTAGACGATTGTCGCCTGGAGCCGGCCGTCCATGGGCACCTCGACAGGCTCCGTCGTCGCGGCCTGCGAGGACGGACTGCCGGGCTCCCTTGTCACTACGACGCCCGCGAGGACCTCGTTCCCCGCGCGGATCGTCAGATCGACGTCGTGCCACCGTTCCCCCGCGGCCTCGAGCCGGAAGGACGCCTCCGCGAACGCCGCGAGCGCGAGGACCTCCGGCGCGAGGTTCAGGATCGAGACCGGCGCCGTCGCGGACGCGGTGTCGGTCCCGTCCGTCAGCTCGACGCGAGCGAAGCCGTGGAAATCGTCGACGTAGCGCGCGTCCGCGGTCGCCTGCCCCGACCAGTCCGTGTCGAACGCGCCGTCGTCCGTGAAGTCCCATCGGTACCTCAGGGAGGCGTCCTCCGGTCCCGTCGACCGCGTGGCGTCGAGCCGCACGGTCGTGCCTTCGGACGCTTCGTACGGTCCACCGGCGTGCGCGACGAGGGGCACCTCGGCGGCGACCGCCTCGAGCCGCGCGGGCGCGGAGTGCGCGTCGATCGTGCCGTCCCCGTCCATGTCGGATGCCGCGCGGCCGAGATCGTGCGTGCCGGCCACGAGGCCGGGGGACACGATCGCGTAGGACCTCTCGACGGTCTCGTATTCCGTCGGGAGGCGTGGGTCCTCCTCGTCTCCGTCGAGCGCCGCGGGAAGGTCCACGGACCACCGGAGGGTCGTCGAACCGTCCTCGTTCGTCACGACCTCGTTCGGCTCGACGGAGAACGATCCCGCCTCGACGGTCCAGCCCGGGGGCACGCGGTCGATGAGCCAACCGGCCGTCACGTTGACGTCCGCCGCGCGGTCGTCGTCGAACGTGTAGACGGCGAGGTTCGTCCCCCGGACTCGCACCTCGGCGCGCGCCGGCGCCTCCGCCTCGACCTGGGCCCACAGCGGGTCCTTCCCGACGACGACGGCCGGGTGGCTCCGGAGGTACCACCAGAGGTCCGCCTGGGTGTTCGACTCAGGGCCCTCCCAGTGCCGGTTCGCGAGCATCGGCCTCAGGACGAACGGGAGCGTCTCCCCGCCGACGGAAAACGAGACGCCTGCGTGGGTGAACTGGAACGCCTCCGAACACCACCAGGGCGGCTCCGGGAGGTACCCTCGCAGGACATCCTCGCCGTAGAGGTAGACGAGGGAGCCGCCCGCGGGGACCGTCCCCGTCGTCAGGACGGCGTCCTGCGTGGTCGATCGAGGATCGGGCACGGGCGACTGCGCAAAAAACGGACTCATGAGCACCGCCTCCTCCGACAGGACAACCGGCACGTCCGCCCGATTGCCCACACGGATGCCCACAGGCAGGGTCACCGTGCTCTCCCCCCGTTGATACGTCCTGTCTTCGACGGTGACGCTCACGAGTCCGCGCGCAGAGGCTTCCCAGAAGTCCATCGCGTCGTCCGCGGGGACCTCCGGACCCGTCGTCAGGAGCACGACCGAACCCAGCACGACGAGGCTGGCGAGCAGCGATGACGAGGCGCCCCAGGCGGTGAATTCCTTCATCCGTGCCCCTGCGTCGACGGCGAACAGAAGATATGCGGACGGCGTCGCTTAAACGGTCCCGTTCGATTATCACTTGTTTCGCAGGGTGATTCTCATCCGTGATTTTTTTCGGCGGCGGTTCCGGAGCGGCGCCGCCGGCCGAGCCCGACGGGCTAGGCGCCGTGGTGGTGCTTCTTCTCCGTGATCTTGCGCTCCTTCTCCTTCACGACGCGCCGGTACAACCCGTCGAGGAGGCCGCTCGTCGCGAGGCGGAGATCCCAGTCGAAGTGGTTCGCGTGGTACATGTGGTGGGACGTCGCGAAGCGGGCGCGCAGGGAGTACTTCCACCGGTCCCCCTTGGGCTTGTACTTCTGCACGTGGATCGAGAGGCTCTTCGGCCGGACGAGGGGAGCGATGCGCTTCATCTCCTTCTGGATCACGTCGTACAACGCGTCGTACGCGTCGGCGGGTTCGTCCTCCAGCCCGCTCAGCTCGACGAACAGCTGGTCCCGCTCCTGGAAGCCGGCGAGGACGTGCAGGAGGTCCGCCTTCGTCAGGATCCCGACGGGCTCGTCGCGCTCCGCGACGACGACGGACGACACCTCGTTGCGGACCATGAGCTCGGCGGCGCGGTGGACGTCCGCGTCGGGGCCCACGGTGACAGGCGGATACCGCATGACGGACTTGACCTCGAGCTGGACCTTCTCCTCGCGGCCCGCCCGTTCCCCCAGCTGCTCCCGGTTCTTCGGCTTCGCGAAGACGCTCGCCACGTCCTTCAGCCCGACGACCCCCTTCAGGTGGCGGTTCCGGTCTACGACCGGAATCGAGCGCTCCCCGAGGGATCGCATGATCTGGACCGCGCGGTCGACCGTGTCGTCCTCCGCGACGCACTGCGGGTTCGGTGTCATGAGGTCCCGCACCTTCATGTCGGCGAGGCTTCCCGCCTCGACGAGCGCGCGCACGAGGTCCGTCCTCGACAGGATGCCGGCGAGCCGACGGTTCGCGACGACGGGGACGGTCCGGAAACCGGCGGAGATCATCGTCTCCGCGGCCTCCGGCAGGCTCGTGTCCGGGCCGACCTTCGGCGGCGAGACCATGATCGACGAGGCCTTCGTCGTCGGGGGGAGCCCCTTCCGGCGCATGAGGTCCCGCATCGACACGACCCCTGCGAGCTGCTTGCCCCGCAGGATCGGGATCTCGTGCACGTCGTGGTTCCTCATGAGGCCGAGGACGTCCCCGAGGTCGGCCTCGGGCGACGCCGTCACGACGTCCGCGGTCATGAACGCGGACACCTTCAGGTCCTGGACCTTGAGCCGCTTCATGACCGACTCACGCCGGGAGGAGGCGGATAGCCCCTCTCTTCATATAAGATTATTTGAAAGGACGGCAAATGTCCCGTACATGCGAGCCCGTGCCCGCGTCGTGTTCCGGGGCCACGTGCAGGGCGTGTACTTCCGGGCCCACTGCCAGGAGAAGGCGCGGGAGCTCGGACTTCACGGGTACGTCCGGAACCGGCACGACGGCACCGTCGAAGCGATCTTCGAAGGCGAGCGGGAGCGGGTCGAGGCGTGCATCGAGTGGAACCGGACATCGCAGCCGAACGCGCGCGTCGGGTCCGCGCACGTGACCTGGGAGGAGCCGACGGGGGAGTTCGCGACGTTCGATGTGAGGCCCTGAGCGCCGCATCCGCGTCCGATCCACGCTACGCGCTAGGCAATCTCGATCCCGTACGTCCTCTCCGGAAGCTCCTTGTGTACGGTCCACAGCGCCTCCTTCGAAAGAACTCCCTTCTCCCGCCAGGCCTTCGTCTTCCGTGGGACCGTCGCGGGTCCCAGGACCGCCCCGGGCCTCTCCGGATCGTCGATGTAGTCCGTCTCCAGGAGAAAGCCTCCGCCTCCGAGGGACGCCCGGATCACGAGGTCCTCCTTCGCGAGGATCGATGGCACGAGGCCGTGGTTGTCCTCGGGCCGCGTCAGGGGCGTGGAGTGGTGCTTCACGAGCCGCCCCCGGGGGAAGCCCGCCCGGTCCGCGATGGACGCGAACTCCGCGAACGTCGCCGGCGTCGGGTCCTCCGTGTGGAGGATCACGGCGCACCCGATCCGTCTCGCGACGGTCAGCGTGTAGCCCAGGAGATCGTTGCACGCCCGGACGAGGTCCGGCGCGGTCGGGAAGTGCGGCCGCCCGACCTCCCCGAACGCCACCGCCGTCCGCTCCTCGACGAGCCGCCCGGCGATGTCGACCGCGTCGCGCGCCACCTCCAAGGCAGGCTCGATGCCGACCGTCCCCGCGAGGCGGACGAACTCGACGGGGTACGGCCCGAGGGCGACGAACACGCGGATCGACGTCGCGCGGCGGACCGCCTCCGCCATGTGGACCGTCTTCGCGTACGCGCGCGTGTAGTCCGACGCCTCCGCGATCGGGACGTCGGCATAGGGAGTGTGGGTGAGCATGAACGCCGTCCCGCCGGCCCGTTCGAAGTCCTTCGCGGCCTCGACGCCGCGGTGCTCGGCGCGGAGATGGATGTGGTTGTCGAAGATCGGCTCGCGGTCGGCCATCGTGAGCGGGCGGATCGTGCGGGCGGGGTAAGTGCCTTCGTCGAGTCGGTCAGCGGAGGAGGCCCGCCGCCTTCAGCTCCTGCGTGATCTTCTCGACGGCCTCCTCGACGTCGGAGGGCTTCCGCGCGCCCGTGCACACGAGCTTCCCGCTCCCGAAGAGGAGGACGACGACCTTCGGCACGTCGATGCGGTATACGAGTCCCGGGAACTGCTCCGGCTCGTACTCGACCTTCTCGAGCCCGAGGGAGATCGCGATCGCGTTGAGGTTGATCTCCGTGCCGAGGTCCGAGGAGGCGACGATGTTCTGAACCTCGATCTCCGGGTTCTTCTTGATCGGGATGCCCGCGGCCTCGATCTGCTTCGCGACGATGTCGATCGCCTGCTTCACATGCTCGAGGCTCTTCGCTCCCGTGCAAACGACCTTCCCGCTCCGGAAGAGGAGTGTCGCGGTCTTCGGTTCCTTGAGACGGTAGATGAGTCCGGGGAACTGCTCCGGCTCGTACTCTGCGCCGCCGAGGGCGAGCGCAATCGCCTGCAGGTCGAGCTCCTCGCCGAGGGACGTCGACGCGACGACGTTCTCGATCTTGATCTTGGCCATTCGAGCACCTCCGGAGCCCTGGGGGATGTGACGCCGGAGGTTGCGTGATTTATATAGTGATTTATAAAGGTTCTTCGCGCCCGCGGCCCCGCGAAGGCGAGGGCAGGCCCTCGGCCTCGCGTGCTCGAACGAGCGCGTAGAGCAGCGCGTTGATGGGGGCGTGGAGGCCGTGCCGCGCCGCGGCTCGCACGATCGCCCCGGTGATCGCGTCGACCTCCGTACGCCGGCCGCGGTCGAGATCCTGCAGCATGCTGCAACGGTTCACCGCGGTGCGGCGTGCGACGAGAACCGTCCGGCGGTAGAGGTCCGTCGGGTCGGTCGAGGCTCCCGCCGCCCTCGCCACGGCCGCGGCCTCGCGGACGACGGCCTCGAGAGCCTCGGCGAGCCGCCGGTCCCTCACGAGCCGGCCGTTCGGCACGCCCGCGAGGGCCGCGAGGGGGTTGATCGCCGCGTTCATGACGAGCTTCGCCCACAGTTCCGTCCGGATGTCGCTTGCGATTCGCGTCACGATTCCGACGTCGTCGAGGACGTCCCGCAATCGGACGAGGTCCTCCTCGCCGACGTTTGCCCACGGTCCGATCACCGTCTCGCCGATCCCCGCGTGGCGAACGTGTCCGGGCTCGAGGAGCGTCACGCCGTGCGCCGTCGTCCCGACGACGACGCGGTGTGCCGTCCGCGCGATCACGTCGGCGTTGCCGAACCCGTTCTGGACGGTGAGGAAGAGGGACGCCCCCGCGTACCGCGCGAGCGGGCGCATCGCGGCCCGCGTGTCGTACGCCTTCGTCGACACGATCACGATGTCGGCCTTCGCGCCCCTCGGGACGCTCGTGACCGCGCGCGCCGTCGCGATGCGCGACGTCTTCCCGGAGATCCGCAGACCGCTGCGTCGGATCGCCTTGACGTGGTCGTCCCTCCCGACGAGCGTCACGTCGTGACGCGCGGCGAGCAGGCCACCGAAGAAGCTGCCCATCGCCCCGGCCCCGAACACGAGGACGCGCACGACCTTGCATCGTCGGCCCGGAGTAAAGTCGTTTTCGGAGCACGATTCCCATTCGTCGGATTATATAAAAATCGGAGAATACGATTTTTCGCGCGGCGGATGGCGCGTCGCTACTTTTAAGCGGCGTCCCGCGTTACTGTTCGAACGGGAGGACCCAAGTGGCGAAGAAGGGAAAGAAGGGCAAGAAGAAGAAGCGATAGGCCCTTGCGACCCTGAGCGGTCCGCGGCGACGCGGATCACGCCTCCGAACCTGTTTCCCGTTTTTCCTCGTCTTTCCTTTTCTTCGCGAGTGCGTCCGCGACGCGTAGCGGCTCCGGCGAGCCGTGTCGTGTCATCCGTCGGACGATCGCGAGCGCGCTCCCCGCGGACACGCGATGGCCCGGCGACACGTATAGGGGTGTCGACCGGCCCGGCGGCGTCCACGCGTACCCCTCCGTCCGCCCCTCGATCCGGACGGGCCTCGCGTCGTCGCGGGCGGTCCCTCCGACGCGGCCCTCTAACGGATGCTTCGCGACCCCGATCGTCGGCAGGTCGAGCACGACGCCAACGTGGCACGCGACGCCGAACCGCGCGGGATGCAGGCGGCCGTGGCCGTCGACGAGGAGGATGTCGGGCGGACGCCGCATCTTCCTGACGGCGGCCTCGATCGCGGGAAGCTCCCGGAACGCCAGGTACGACGGGATGTACGGGAAGCCGATCGGCACCGTGGCCGCGGACATCTCGGCCGGTTCGAGGCGGGCGTCGACGCTCACCGCGACGGCGTGGGCGACGTCGCCCTCGTACGCGGCGTCGACCCCCGCGACGACCTCGGGGCCGCGGAAGTCGTCCTCCACGGAAACCCGGGTCGCCAGGTCCTCCTGGAGCGCGCGGAGCCGCGAGAGGAGGGGGACACCCTCGAGCCGATTGACGAAACGCCCGAAGGGGACGCGGCGCTCTCGCAGCGTGTCGGCCGGCCGTCGTCCGCGCGGTTCGGATCGCACCCGCGTTCCGTCGGCCCGGACCGCGCGGTGCCCTCCGGGGACGTCCGGATGATCACGGATCCAGGTGGCCACGGCCCGTGCCGCCCGGACGTCGCCAAGGGCTCGGGCGATTGCGCCGCAGGTGGCGACGCGACCCTCCGGGATCGAGCGGAGCGCCGCCTCGAGCGCCTCCGCGAAGGGCACCTCCATCGGAGGTCCATCGCGTCCCGCCCGCAAAACCTTTCTAGCCTGCCCCGCATCGGCGCGTCGTGTCCCTCGTGCTTCGGGGCGGCCTCCTCGTGACGCAGGACGCGCACCGGCGCGTCCTCCCGGCGGACGTCCTGATCGAGGGCGGGCGAATCGCCGCGGTCGGCCCCGCCGACGCGTCCGCGGACGAGGTCTTCGACTGCACGGGATGCGTCGTCCTTCCGGGCCTGATCAACGCGCACCACCACGTCGCGAACACGCTCCTCCGCGGCGTCGCGGACGACGTGCCCCTCGAGGAGATGCTCGAGCGCACGTTCGCGATCGACGCGCGCCTCACGCGCCGGGACGTCCAGATCGGCGCGCTGCTCGGATGCCTCGAGATGATCCGCTCCGGGACGACAAGCTTCCACGACCTGTTCTACTGGGAGGACGAGGTGGCCCGTGCGGTGCGCGAGTCGGGGATGCGCGGCTTCCTCTCCTGGAACACCCTCGACGAGGCCTTCACGACGCAGCGGGGGTCGCCGGTCAAGAACGCGGACGCGTTCGTCGCGAAGCACAAGGGTGACCCGCTCGTCACCCCATCCGTCGGCGTTCAGGGTGTGTACGTCGCGTCCGAGGAGACGTACGCCGGGGCGATGGAGGTCGCGGAGCGGCACGGCGTCCGACTGCACACGCACCTCTCCGAGACCCGCGCCGAGGTGTACCGACACGCCGAGTCGACGGGGATGCGGCCGGCCGAGTGGCTCGAGAAGATCGGGTTCCTCGGTCCCCGTCTGACCGCCGCGCACGGCGTCTGGCTCACGTTGAACGAGGTGCGGACCCTCGCGCGGCACGGCGTCGGCGTGGCCCACTGCCCCGTGTCGAACATGAAGCTCGCGTCGGGCGGCGTCGCGCCCGTCCCCGAGATGCTCGAGGCGGGCGTCGCCGTCTCCCTCGGGACGGACTCGCCGGTCTCGAACAACGGGATGGACCTGTTCGCGGACATGAAGGTCGCCGCGCTCCTCCACAAGTCGTCGCGCTGGGACGCGCGAGCGATGCCCGCCCAGACGGTCCTCGATCTCGCGACGATCGGCGGCGCGCGGGTCCTCGGCATGGAGCGGGAGGTCGGTTCGATCGAGGTCGGGAAGCGCGCGGACCTCGCGATCGTCTCGATGCGCCGCGCGCACACGGCGCCTTTTTATCCGGACAAGGTCATCAGCCACCTCGTCTACGCCTGCCGTGGGAGCGATGTCCGAGGCACGATCGTGGACGGCGAGGTGCTCATGGCGGACGGCGTCGTGCGCTCCCTCGACGAAGGGGACGTCATCGCCCGCGCGCAGGAGACCTCGCGGGACCTGTACGAGGCGTGAAGCGTGATCTGCGGGGTCGACGAAGCGGGTCGCGGCCCCGTGCTCGGACCGCTCGTCATCGCGGGCGTCGCCGTGGACTCCGACGTCGCGTTCCGGCAGCTCGGCGTGCGCGACTCGAAGAAGCTGCCGCCGGAACGGCGGGAGGCCCTCGCCCCCGAGATCGAGCGGCTGGGGCGGTGCCACCTCGTCGTGATCCCCGCGGAGGAGATCGACGCGACGCGCGCGGCCATGAGCCTCAACGATTTCGAGGCGAGGATTTTCGCGGCAGTCATCTCGGAACTCCGGCCCGCGACGGCGTACGTCGACGCGGCGGACGTCGACGAAATCGAGTTCAAGCGGGCGATCCTTCGCGAGCTCGACTGCGACGTGGAGGTCGTCTCGCAGCACGAGGCGGACGACATCTTCCCCGTCGTCGGCGCCGCGTCGATCCTCGCCAAGGTCCGCCGGGATGCGGAGATGCGCGCGCTCGCGGCGGAAATCGGTCAGCCTCTGGGGTCCGGCTACCCCCATGATCCCGTGACGATCACGTTCCTGGAAAGGTGGATTAGGGAGAAGGGGTCTCTCCCGCCGCACACGCGCGCCTCGTGGGACACCGCTCGGCGCCTCCTCGCGGTCGCGAAGATCCGGAAGCTCGACGCATTCGGGGGCACCCGATGAAGGACCTGCTCAATGGACTCGTTGCAAAGTTCAACGCGAAGGTCGACGCGGACGCGGCCCTCCGAGACGAACTCAATGGCGTCTCGAAGACCGTCCAGATCGAGCTGAAGGACGGCACGAAGTTCCACATCGTCCTCAAGGACCGCAGGCTCTCGCCCGTCCAGGACGGCGGCGTGGACCACGCGGACGTCGCGATCGTCACGGACGCGGAGACGCTGCGCGGTCTCCTGACGCGGGAGATCGGCCCCTGGAAGGCGTACGCCCTCGGGAAGATCCGGCTGAAGGGAAACCTCGAGGACCTCGCGCGATTCCGGAAGTTCTTCTGAGCCTCGATAGGTTTATCCACCCCGCGCGAATGCGGACGGGCCGCTCTCCCCGGACGCCGCGTCCGAGGCAGCGGGGTGGGGTAGCCAGGATATCCCGTCGGGCTCATACCCCGGGACGCCCAGGTCCCCGGTGAGACACCCGGAGATCGATGGTTCAAAAGGACGCGAGGACCGCACCTCCGTCCCTGGAAGTCCATCCCCCGCTATCGCGACCGCTCCCGGGAGGGCGGCAACCCTCTCGACACGACGCGTGTCCGCCCGCCTGATTCTCACGTCGGAACCTTTATTCCGGCTACGCCTCGTCGCTTTGCGGTCGACGTCCCATGGCGGAACGGGTGAGTACGGGCGTCGAGGGGCTCGACGCGATGCTGGGCGGCGGGCTGCTGCCCGCCCGGCCGTACGTGATCTCGGGCCCGACCGGGAGCGGCAAGACGATCCTCGGGTCCCACTTCCTCCTCGACGGCCTGCGACGTGGCGAGCCCTGCCTCCTCGTGACCCTCGACGAGCCCCCGAGCGAGGTGAAGGCGAACATGGCGCTGTTCGGCTGGAACCTGGACCGCCTCAAGATCCTCGACGCGACGCCGGACATCCGTGCGCACAAGCGCACGCGGTCCGTGATCGACGTCGGGACGGCCCTCGACGTCCGGGACATGGAGGACGTCCAGGGCGTCCGGCAGTCGTCCCAGATCCACGCGCTTGAGGTGAGCGTGCACAGCGTCCAGAAGATGATCAAGCAGGAGTTCTCGAACCGCCTCGAGCGATCGAAGGAGCGGTACCGGCGCATCGTGATCGATTCCCTGACCGCGCTCAAGATGTTCTCGATGCAGGGGGAGGACAGCCGCATCCTGATCCAGTCGTTCATGCGCTTCCTGTCGGAGGTCGAGGCGACGTGCCTGCTCGTGTCGGAGCGTCTCGACCGCACGACGATCGAGACGGAATTCTTCCTTAGCCGCGGGGAGATCCGGCTCCACAAGTGGCTCGACGGGAACGTGATCCGCCGTGCGGCGTCGATCGAGAAGTTCCGCGGGACGCGCTTCGACGACCACATCCGCCCGCTTTCGATCGGGAAGACGGGCATCGTCGTGTATCCGAACGGCCAGGCGGGCATGCGCGCCGGCGCCCCGACGCTACGCGTTGGGGACTCGTTCCTCGAATCCCGCATCATCGAAGAGGTCGCGACGGTCCTCGAGAACGTCCTCCATCAGATCGACGAGGCGCATCGCCGCCAGGTGCCCGTGAAGGACGTCGAGGTCGCGGTGTCACGGGCGATGGTCCACTTCCAGCGACGGCACTACCAGAAGGCGCTCAAGGCGGCGCTCGGGTGCGACTCCGAGCTGCGGCAACGACTCGGTGAGGTGTCCCCGCCGCCCCCGCCGCCGTCTGCGCCCCCCCGGCCCCCCGAGGCGGTCGTCCGGTGACGGCGCTCGCGAAGATCCGCACGGGGGTCCAGGGCCTTGACAAGATGCTCCACGGCGGGCTCGTCCCCGGGCGGCCGTACATCATCTCGGGTCCTCCGGGCTCGGGCAAGACGATCCTCTCGACCCAGTTCCTCCGCGAGGGCCTCGAGGGCGGGGAGCGGTGCCTCTTCGTCGCGCTCGAGGAGCCGCCGAACGAGCTGAAGATCAACCTGCGTCCGTTCCGATGGAACCTCGAGGACCTCGAGATCCTCGACGCGAACTCGGACATCCGCCGCTTCGAACCGACCCCGATCATGGAGATTTCCACGGAGACGGAGCCGGTCAAGATGCGCGCGATCGACGAGCGCATCCGCAAGACGCCGGACTTCGAGAGCCACGAGGTCACCGTCCACTCGCTTCAGCAGCTCCTCAAGAAACTGTTCGTGAAGCGGAAGTACCATCGGATCGTGATCGACTCGATGACCGCCCTGAGGTACTTCTGCATGCGGGAGTTCGAGGAGACGCTCACGACGCAATCGTTCATCCGCTTCCTCACGGAGACGGGCGTGACGACGATCCTGACGCTCGAGCTCCCCGACGAGGGCGAGGCGCCTCCGGAGTCGTTCCTCGCGCGCGGGGAGGTCCGGCTGCACAAGCTTCGCGACGAGTCCGGGATCAAGCGGTTCATCTCCGTCGAGAAGTACAAAGGCTCGAGCCACGAGGAGTTCGTCTATCCGTTCGACATCACGAACGCGGGCGTGACGGTCCACGTCGCCGAGACGCCGCACGCGTCGTAGGCGTCCGCGCGGAACCGCGCACGCGAGCGGATTGTCAAGCCGGGCTCGTCAGACAAACGTATGACTAGTTTTAAATAGACCCACCCGAATTCTCCCGGCCGTCAGAATCCATTCGGGATGGGATGACATGGTAAAGTCGATTCTGAGCGAGGCATTGGCCCGTCACCAAGAGGAAGTCAAGGAACAGGAGAAGACCGCGCCGCCGAAGGCCGCGAAGCCGTCGAAGAACGCGGACGACGCGGAGATCGAGAAGATCGTCGAGTCGATCAACGTCTCGATCAAGATTATCGGCTGCGGCGGCGGCGGCTCGAACACGATCAACCGGTGCAGCGAGGCGGGGATCTCCGGTGCACAGACGGCCGCCGTGAACACGGATGCAAAGCACCTCCTTGCGGTCCACGCCCCCAAGAAGATCCTCATCGGGAAGCGTCTCACGAAGGGCCTCGGCGCGGGCGCCCTTCCGGAAGTGGGCGAGCAGGCGGCCCACGAGAGCGAGGAGGAGATTCGTGAGTTCGTCCGCGGCGCGCACGTCGTCTTCATCACGGCGGGCTTGGGCGGCGGGACGGGCACGGGCGCCGCACAGTACGTCGCGCGGGTATCCAAGGAGGAAGGCTCCCTCGTGATGGGCGTCGTCACGATGCCCTTCAAGTCGGAGGGCCGGATCCGGATGGAGAACGCCCAGGCGGGCCTCGACAAGCTGCGCCGCTTCTGCGACACGACGATTGTGATCTACAACGACAAGCTCCTCGAGCTCGTGCCGCGCTTGCCGATCAACGCCGCGTTCAAGGTGGCGGACGAGATCCTCATGCAGTCGATCAAGGGCATGACGGAGATCATCACGAAGCCCGGCCTCGTGAACCTCGACTACGCCGACCTCATGACGATCATGAAGGGCGGCGGCGTCGCGATGATCGGGATCGGCGAGAGCGACGAGCAGCGCGACCGGATCGAGCATGCGATCCACGAGGCGCTCGAGTCGCCCCTCCTCGGCGAGGTCGACCTCACGCACGCGCGCGGCGCGCTCGTCCGGGTCGTGGGCGGGCCCGACCTCACGGTCTCGGAGGCCGAGCGGGCCGCGGAGATCGTCGGGGAGAAGATCAACCCGCAGTCGCGGATCATCTGGGGCTGCTCCGTCGAGGACAGCCTCGAGAACACGGTCCGCGTCCTCCTTGTGATTACGGGCGTTAAGTCGAAGGCCCTCCTGGGCAAGGATGTCTCCACGGGGCCCGTCGCCACGTCGAGCGACGTGGACGAAGTACGCTGACCTCCTCCCCCTTTTTCCCCAACCTTCTTTTCCCTCCCCTTCGTTCGGGTGGCGTGAGCCCTCGACCGCCGCGCGACCGGTACATCGCGTTCCGTCTCGACGCGCCGGCGGGCGTGTCGCGGGATGCGCTCCTTGCGGCCCTGCGCGCGCGGGCGCCGAGCGCGTCCCTCCTCTCCCTCCGCGGGGGCATGGGCCTCGTGCGTTGCACGAACCTCGACAAGGACGCGACGATCGCCGCCCTCGTCGCGATCGACCGTGTCGGGAACGAGACGGTGCGCGTGACGACGCTCGGCACGTCGGGGACGATCCGCAAGGCGACGGCGAAGTACCTCCGATGACCGCGGGTCGCGCGATTGCAACTTTCGACTGAAGCCTTATAAGCGACCGCCTTATTAGGCGCCGAAACGAGGGTCGTTTATGCAGCCGGGCCAAATGGCGTATGACCGAGCCATCACCGTTTTCAGCCCGGACGGGCGCCTGTTCCAGGTCGAGTACGCACGCGTCGCCGTGACGCGAGGCAACACGACGGCCGGCCTGAAGTTCAAGAACGGGATCGTCCTGATGGCGGACAAGAAGATTGGTTCCCGCCTCGTCGAGACGACCTCGATCGAGAAGATCTTCCAGATCGACGAGCACATCGGCGCGGCGACGTCGGGCCTCGTGGCGGACGCCCGCGTCCTCGTCGACTACGCGAGGCTCGTCGCGCAGATCAACAAGGTCACGTACAGCGAGCGGATCGGCGTGGACATCCTCGTGAAGAGGATATGCGACTTCAAGCAGAACTACACGCAGTACGGCGGCGTCCGTCCGTTCGGGACGGCGCTCCTCGTTGCCGGCGTCGACGACATGGGCAACCATCTCTTCGAGACGGACCCGAGCGGCGCCCTCGTCTCGTACAAGGCGGGCAGCATCGGCGCGGGCCGGAACACGGTCATGGAACTCTTCGAGGAGAAGTGGAAGGACGGAATGGCGCAGGACGATGCGGTCCTCCTCGGGCTCGAGGCCCTCCAGAAGGCCTCCGAGGGCGAGAAGCTCGACTCGAAGGCGGTCGAGGTCGGGCTCGTCGTCGAGGGGCAGAGGTTCCGACGTCTCCCGGAGACGGAAGTCGCCGGCTATCTCGGGCGCCTGCCCGTGGCCTCCTAGGGGCTGCCATGCCCAAGGAACTACGGACCGACCGACGCGACGACCTGTTCAGCGAGTTCGTGATTGCCCGGGTCGAGAAGGCGGGCGAGAAGTTTGAGGTTATCGTGAAGCCGGACGCCGTCCAGCGCGTTCGGGACGGCAAGGACGTCGACCTGCTCAAGGAACTCGCGATCGACCAGATCTTCCGGGACGCCCACAAGGGCTCGAAGGCGTCCGAGGACAAGATGGTCGAGCTGTTCGGGACGACGGAGCCGCTCGACGTAGCGAAGCAGATCATCAAGCGGGGGGAGATCCAGCTCACGACGGAGCAGCGCCGCGAGATGCAGGAGGCAAAGCGGAAACAGATCGTCCAGTACATCGCGCAGAACGCGATCAACCCGCAGACGGGAGCGCCCCACCCTCCGCAGAGGATCGAGATCGCGATGGAGGAGGCGAAGGTCCACGTCGACCCGTTCAAGAGCCTCGAGGAGCAGGTGAAGGAGGTCCTCGACGCGCTCCGCCCCCTCATCCCGATCCGGTTCGAGAAGGTGCGCATCGCCGTCCGCCTGACGGCGGAGGACAGCGCGAAGTGCTACGGCGACCTCAAGGCGTTCGGTTCCATCGTGAGGGAGGAGTGGCAGCCCTCGGGGGCGTGGATCGGCGTCGTCGAGATGCCCGCGGGCATGCAGACGGAATTCTTGGAGCGTCTCAACGCGAAGACGAAGGGGAACGTCGATACGCGGATCCTGAAGCCGGATCAACGGGTCTGACGGCGACGTGGAGTTGGCATCCGGCGCAAACGCTCATATAGCCCTCCCTCTTTGGCTCACGCGCGTGAGAGAGAGAACCCGATGGATGGCAACAGAGACCCGTCTCGCCAGGTCGTCATCCCTGGCGACGTCGTGGGCGGCCGTGGGTTGAAGCCCGGCGCCGGAACCTTCTCCGAGGGCGGACGGATCTTCGCGTCGCAGCTCGGCGTCGTGTCGGAGCGCGACGGCCGCGTCGAGGTGATCCCGCTGTCCGGGCGGTACATCCCCCAGCGCGGGGACGCCGTCGTGGGCGAGGTCGTCGACATCGGTCCATCGCATTGGCTCGTGGACATCAACTCGCCGTACCCGGCGCCCCTCCATGCGACGGAGTCGCCGTGGGAGGTCGAGTTCGGCGACACGGCGCGCTACCTGAACGTCGGGGAGGCGGTGCTCTGCCACGTGCTCGGCGTCGACGAGATCAAGCGCGTGCAGCTGACGATGCGTGAGCCGGAGGCGAGGAAGATCCAGGGCGGGCAGCTCCTCGAGATCTCGCCCGCGAAGGTACCCCGGGTGATCGGCCGCCAAGGGAGCATGATCACGCTCATCAAGGACGCCACACACTGCCGGATCTACGTGGGCCAGAACGGGCGCATCTGGCTCGATGGACCGGACGAGGACATCGCGCTCGCGGTGCGCGCGATCCACCTCGTCGAGGAGCGGGCGCAGGCGACGGGTCTCACGGAGACCGTGAAGGCCTTCCTTTCCCGCACGCACCGCGGCGGATGAGAGCCCGCACAACGAAGGAATGGACATGGAAGACGTGGAACACATCCCCGTGGAAATGAAACTGATCGACGAGAAGGGCGTCCGCCTCGACGGCCGGCGCTTCGACGAGCTGCGACCGATCCGAATCGAGGCGGGCGTCCTCGGGCGGGCGGATGGCTCGGCGTACATCGAATGGGGTGGGAACAAGGTCCTCGCAGCCGTGTACGGTCCGCGGGAGGCCCACCCGAGGCACCTGCAAGATCCCGCGAGGGCCCTCGTGCAGTGCCGCTACAACATGGCTCCGTTCAGCGTCTCGGACCGGAAGCGGCCAGGGCCCGATCGGCGGTCCGTCGAGATCTCGAAGATCATCTCCGAGGCCTTCTCCGCGGTCGTCTTCAAGGAGCAGTTCCCTCGGACGGCGGTCGACATCTTCATCGAGGTCCTCCAGGCCGACGCGGGCACGCGCTGTGCCGGCCTCACCGCGGCGAGCGTCGCCCTCGCCGATGCCGGCGTGCCGATGAAGGACCTCGTGACGTCGTGCGCGTCCGGGAAGATCGGCGGCGTCGTGGCGCTCGACCTGAACAAGGAGGAGGACAACTTCGGCGAGGCGGACTGCCCGATGGCCGTCGTCCCGCGCACCGGGGAGGTCGTCCTGCTCCAGATGGATGGCCACTTGACCTACGCGGAGTTCCAGAAGGCGATGGGCCTGTCCCTTGACGCCACGCAGAAGATCTACGAGATGCAGCGCGACGCCCTTCGCCGGAAGTATTCCGTCAGCTTGGACGAACTCCTCAAGGAGCGCGCGGCCGCGCCGCCCGTGCCGGAGCCGGCGGACGAGGCGAGCATGGACTTCGACCTCGACCGGGAGGAATCGCCGTGAGCGAGGAGATCGTCTCGGAGCTCATGCGCCAGTACATCTACCGGCTCGCGAAGGCCGGACACCGCGCGGACGGCCGGGCGCTCGACGAACCTCGCAAGCTCACGGTCCAGAAGGGCTACGTGAAGACCGCGGAGGGCAGTGCACGGCTGAAGCTCGGCGGCACGGAGGTCCTCGTCGGGATCAAGATGGCGCCGGGGGAGCCGTACCCCGATACCCCTGACACGGGCGTCCTGTCGACGAGCGTCGAACTCATCCCGATGGCGAGCCCGACGTTCGAGGCCGGGCCGCCGCGACCCGACGCGATCGAACTCGCCCGGGTCGTCGACCGAGGGATCCGCGAATCGAAGATGGTGAACATGCGAAGGCTGTGCGTGACCCCGAAGGAGAAAGTGTGGGTCATGTTCGTGGACATCCACGTCCTCGACTTCGACGGGAACCTGTTCGACGCCGCCTCGTACGCCGCCGTCGCGGCCCTCGGCACGACGACGGTCCCGGCGAAGGCGCACGGACTCGGCGAGAACTTCCCGCTCCCCGTCGAGCACTGGCCCGTCTCCGTGACGACGGCGAAGGTCAAGGATCTGCTGCTCGTGGACCCGCGTCTCGACGAAGAGCGCATGGCGGACGCGCGACTCACCGTGACGACGGACGAGAACGGCGACATCCGCGCGATGCAAAAAGGCTTAAGTGGCAGCTTCTCTTACGACGAAGTCAAGCGGATCATCGAGACCGGCCAGCGCGTCGGCGAGGCGATTCGCCCCTTGCTCCGTCCCTGAGGTCCCGCCATGGCGCGCCGTACTCGGAAGATCGGCGTGGTCGCCCGCTTCGGGCCGCGGTACGGCGTGCGCATCCGCCGCCGCGTCCAGGAGATCGAGGAGGGCCTGCGGGAGAAGTACGTCTGCCCGACGTGCCAGCACGTCGCCGTGAAGCGCCGATCGTCCGGCGTCTGGGCGTGCCGCCACTGCGGTGCCGTTTTCGCGGGCGGGGCGTACCGACCCGTCGTGACGACGTCGTTCAAACGGGAGATCCCGCTCGCGGAAGAGACGGAGGGCGGCGCGGAGGCACCCTGAGATGTACAAGTGCGGCGTCTGCTACGAGCCGATCCGTACGAACATCAACACGGTCGGGATCCAGTGCGAGCGGTGTGGCTCGAAGATCTTCTACAAGGAGCGGCCGAACGTGAAGAAGGTCGTGAAGGCGCGATGACGAGGCGCGCGACGATCACCCTGGAGGGCCCCGAGGCGGACGTCGTCCGGAGGGCGCTCGCGCCGGAGTCGGGCCGCGACGTGCCGAAGGCCCGCGTCGGCCTGCGTGGCGGAGGCCGCCGGCTCACGCTCACGATCGATGCGGACGACACGAGCGCCCTGCGCGCGGCCGTCAACTCGTACCTGCGCTGGGCCGATGTCGCCGCGCGGGTCGTTAGGGAGGCGAGGGCCTGAAGGAGATCTCGCCGCAGCTCCAGAACCAGATCGCGCAGTACCAGAACCTGCAGCAGCAGCTGCAGGTCCTCGGGAGCCAGCGCCTCCAGCTCGAGGCGAAGCTCCGCGAGGTCCAGGGAACCCTCGAGGAGCTCGGGAAGGTCGCCGCGGAAACCCCCGTGTACAAGAGCATCGGGATGATCCTCGTCCGGCAGGACGACCGCGATTCGTTGAAGAAGGAGCTCGAGGATCACCAGGAGACGCTCACGATCCGGGTGAAGTCGCTCCAGAAGCAGGAGAAATCCCTCACGGAGAAGTACGAGGATCTCGGGGAAAAGATCCAGGCCGCTCTCGGCGGACCCGGCGTGCCTCAGGCGAATTGACGCGACGAGTCCGCGCTCGCGCTGGCAAACCCTTATATCAAGACGTCCGTTCGCAACCCCGTGGCGGACGAGGCGGACGCCGAAACGGGTGGCGACACGGGCACGGCGCAGACCGCGCGCCCGACGCCGCAGCCGCCGAGCCTGTCGCGCTTCTTCCTGATCTTCCTGTTTCTCCTCGGCATGTGGACCATCTTCGATCCGACGCTCGCATCCGGGTTCGCGTTCGTCGTCGGGACCGTCCTCGAGCCGATCATCGGCTTCGGGGGACGCCTGCCCGTGGTGACGGTCCTGCTCGCCGGGCTCCTCACGACGACCGTGTCGTCGACCCTGCGCCACTACTTCACGGACTGGGTCAAGCAGGCGCGCACGCAACGCTGGCTGCGCGCGTGGCAGAAGGAGCGGCTCGACGCCGTCCGAAAGGGGAACAAGGCGCGCGTGGAGATGCTCGTCGAGATCCAGCGAGAGCGGCAGAAGGACCTGATGACCCTGCAGCTCGACCCGATGAAGTCCACCGCGCTGACGCTGTTCCTGTTCATCGCGATCTTCAACTGGCTGCGGACGTTCGTCGATGTCCACGTGGCCCAGGCGGGGAACCTGTGGATCGCGGTCCCGTGGTCCTCGAACGTGCTCCTCACGATCACGGATGCCGTGTTTCCCAATTGGCTCCTCCTCTACTCGCTCCTCGCGATCCCCTTCGGCCAGATTGTCACCCGCGTCCTGAAGTACCTCCGCTTCCGCCGGAGGCTCGAGGAGCTGGGCGTTCCCCTTCGTGCGGAGCCGGGCCGCGCCGCGTGAGGGGCCGCGATGATCGTCGTCATCGGCGGCACCCCGGGGAGCGGGAAGACGACGGTCGCGGAGCTGTTCGCGAAGACATACGGCTACGCTCTCGTCTCGGCGGGCGCGATGTTCCGCCAGATGGCGGCCGCCCACGGCGTCGACCTCGTCGGGTTCTCGCACCGGGCGGAGAAGGATCACGGGATTGACCGGGAGCTCGACGGCCGCGTCCTCGAGGAGGTCCTCCGGCAGGACACGTTCGGGTCCGACGTGATCGTCGACGGGCGGATCCAGGGCCAGCTCCTCGCGTCGCGGCGGGTGCCCTGCCTCAAGGTGTGGATCGACGCGCCCCTCGGCGTCCGCGTGGAACGGGTCGCCGGCCGCGACCGCACGTCCGTCGACGAGGCCCATGCGGAGGTCCTCGCGCGCGAGGCGTCCGAGCGCGTGCGCTACAAGGCGATCTACGGCATCGACCTGAAGGACACGACAGGTCACGATCTCGTGATCGACTCGTCCGACAAGTCCGCCGCAGAGATCGTCCGACTCGTGTGGGCTCGGGTAGCCGGATGAGCGACCTGATCGTGCTCCACGACACGCGCGACTCGAAGCACGGGACCCGGCCGGAGGACCGCCCGATCGCGGAGCGGATCCGCCTCGGGGTCGCGATCGTCGACAAGCCGCAGGGGCCGACGTCGCACCAGGTCAGCGCGTGGGTGCGCGACATGTTCGGCGTCGGCCGCGCAGGCCACTCGGGCACCCTCGACCCGCGCGTGACCGGCGTCCTGCCCGTCGCCCTGGCGGACGCGACGCGGGCCCTCGACGCGGTCCACGAAGGGGACAAGGAGTACGTCGGCGTGATGCTGCTCCACCAGGACGTCGACGATCGAAAGCTCCGGGCGATGATGGCCCGTTTCGTCGGTGAGGTGTACCAGACGCCGCCCGTACGGTCCGCCGTGAAGCGAGAACAGCGGACGCGCCACATCTACGAACTCGAGCCCCTCGAACGCGACGGACGCAACCTTCTTTTCCGGGTGCGGTGCGAGTCGGGCACGTACGTCCGCACGCTGTGCGTCGACCTCGGCGAGGCGCTCGGCGTCGGGGCGAACCTCGTCGACCTACGGCGCACTCGCGCGGCGACCTTCACGGAGGCCGACGCCCGCCCCCTCCATGCGTTCCGCGACGCGATCGCCTACTGGAAGGAGGAGGGCGACGAGGCGGAGTTGCGTCGTCTCCTGATCCCGCAGGAGCGGCTCCTCGCACACCTGCCCCGGATCGTCGTGAAGGACACGGCCGTCGACGCGATGTGCCACGGCGCGGACCTCGCCGTGCCGGGCGTCGCGAAGCTGTCCCCCGCTATCCGGCGCGGCCAGCGGGTCGGCGTGTACACATCGAAGGACGAAGCGGTCGCCCTCGCGAAGGCCTCTCTCACGTCGGACGAGATCGTCGTCGCGAAGTCCGGCGTCGCGGCGGACACCCTCCGGGTCCTCATGGAGCCGGGCACGTACCCGAAGCTGTGGAAGTGAGCCCGTGGGCCTCGACGCGTGGGGCTTCGACGAGGCCCGCCAGGCCCTCGCGAGGCGCCTCCGCGCCCGGCGACGTCGGCTGTCCGTCTTCCGTTCGATCGCGCTCCTTGGACTCCTTGTCGTCCTCCTGCTCGGCGGCTCGTCGACCGTGCAGGCGTGGACGGAACGTCTCGTGCCGCCCGGGTGGGCGCGGGCCGCCGTGTTCATCGCCATCCTCTACGCGGCCGGCAGCGCGCTAAACCTCCCCTTCGCGTACGTGGGCGCGTTCCGGTACGAGGTCGACGCGGGTCTCTCGACCCGCACCGTCGGGTCGTGGCTCGCGGACCACGGGAAGGCGTTCGGCGTGGGGCTTGTTGCGACGGTCGTCGCGGGGAACGTCGTCCTGTGGCTCCTCGCGGGCCTGCCCGCGTGGTGGTGGCTCGCCGCGTGGGCCCTCGGGGTGGTCTTCGGCTTCCTGATCGGCGTCATCGCGCCGGTCGTGCTCGTTCCCCTGTTCTTCCGTTCGCGCCCCGTGCGGGACGAGGGTCTCCGCCTCCGCATCGAGGCCCTCGCGAGAAAGGCCGGCGTGCCGATCGTCGGCGTGTACGAGCTCGGCGCGGCGGCGAAGACGCGTCGGGCGAACGCCGGCGTGATGGGTCACGGACGCACGCGGCGCATCGTCGTGACGGACACGCTCCTCACGGATTTCGCCCCGGCGGAAGTCGACGCGGTGCTCGCCCACGAGCTCGGCCACGAGAAGGCGCGGGATCCGGCCGCGGGGTTCGCGTACACGGCCGCGAGCTCCCTCGTCGTCGCGGCGATCGTCGGACTCCTGTACGCCGCGACGTTCCGAACGTTCGGCCTCGCGTCCTTCGCCGAGCCGACGGCCCTCCCCGTGCTCGCGTTCCTCGGCAGCCTCGTGTCGTCCGCGACGGGTCCGCTCGACCTCCGGCTGTCGCGACGGCGCGAGGCGCGTGCGGACCGGTTCGCCCTCGCCGTGACACGGGACCCGGACGCCTTCGCCTCGATGATCGTCAGGATCCACGACAACAACCTCGGCGTCGCGCACGCGAATCCGTGGGAGGTGTGGCTATTCTACAGCCATCCCCCGGGACGCGCGCGCGTGGAACTCGCACGCTCGTTCGTCGCGTCGCGGTGACGGTCCGGAGAATGTTTATTACGACGGACCCGATGGCGCGCCGCTGGGTGCCGAGGTCGCCTAGCCCGGTAGGGCGCCAGCCTGGAGAGCTGGTGGCCGCAAGGCCCCGGGAGTTCAAAGGGCTCCTGCCGATCCGCGACGGGAGCCGGAAAGTCTCCCCCTCGGCGTTCAGCTCCTTTCGGGCCTCGCGAGGCGCGCCTTGAGCTCCTCGATCGACTTCACGGGCAGCGGGTCGACCCCCCGCAACGCGGCGAGGTACACGCTCACGTAGTCTCCGAGGAACAGGAGGCCCAGCATCCGGCCGAGCGGTTCCTCGTCCCCTTCGACGACCTGCTCGACCCGGGTCGCCTTCGACATGAGCTCGGCGGTCGCGTCGAGGCGCACCCGCATCGCGTCGCTCTCGCCCGCTTCCCGCAGGAGGACGGGGACGAAGCGCTTCGCGGTGGGGTCCTCGCACCAGCCGACGAGCTCGTTGTGGTCCGCCTCCGGCAGCTCCGAGGAGAAGGCGAGCACCTTCGCGTTCTCGTTGAGCTGGGTCTGCCAGCGTACGGCGACCGCCGCGAGGGGCCCCGCGCCGTACACGACGGGCACGCGCCCCTTGAGCCGGAATGCGAGGAGCTTCGCGCGGTTCCTCCGGAACGGAACGTCGGGCGCGATCTTCGCCCGGAGGGCCTTGAGGTGGACGATCGCGTGCGCAAGCTCTCCACCCAGGTCGCCGTACACCCAGTCCTCCGCGATCCCCGGGAGGACGCCGAACAGGTGCCCGAACGCGCCGCGCGGCGGGAGCCCCTTCGGAACCTCGAGGACCTCCGCGCCCGCCTCCGTCGCGAGCCTCCGGAGGGCGCCGCCCGACGTCACGGCGATGAGCTTGCAGCCGAGCTTCAGCCCGTGCGCCGTCGCGGCGAGCGTCTCCTCCGTGTCTCCGGAGTACGAGATCGACACGAGGACGTCCCCCTTCCGGGCGGACGGCGGAAGCGTGTAGTCCCGGACGACCCGGAGGGGGACCCGGCTCCGGCCCGCGACCCAGGCCGCGAAGATGTCCGCCGCGATCCCGGATCCGCCCATTCCCGCGAGGAAGATTCTCTGGGCACCCTTCAGTTCCGCCGGCGTGCCGAGCGCCCGCTGCAGCCCCTCCGCGAGGTGCTCCGGCAGGGAGGCGACGAGGTCGCGCATCCCGCCCCGGTCGACGCGCGCGATCGTCTCCGGCTCCAGCACGGCGCGACGAATGGGTCGCGTCGCCATAAGCGCTGCGACGGCACCCTCACGCTACCATGAAACAAGTAACTACAAAAACATTGATATGTCCCGAGCCGTTCCTCGGCGTCGTGGACGACGTCGCGCGGGCCGCCGAAGCGCTCCGGCAGGGATCGTTCGTCCTCGTGTACGACGGCGACGGGCGCGAGGCGGAAACGGACCTCGTCGTCGCGAGCGAGTTCGTCACCCCGGACGCGATCCGCACGATGCGCAAGGACGCCGGCGGGCTGATCTGCGTCACGCTGGCGGCCGACATGCGAGCGCGCCTCGGTCTGCCGTTCATGGCCGACGTACTGCGCGCCGCCGCGCGGGAGCACCCGATGCTCGCGGAGGTCTCGCGAGAGGACATGCGCTACGATCGGCACAGCGCGTTCTCGATTTCGATCAACCACCGGGACACGTTCACGGGCGTGACGGACCGGGACCGCGCCCTCACGATCGGCCGGTTCGCGACCCTCGCCCGCGATTCCCTCCGGCGGGAGAACGGATGGGCCGCCCGGTCGTTCGCCCGGGAGTTCCGCTCGCCGGGGCACGTGCCGCTCCTCAACGCCGCGGAGCCGCTCCTCGAGGCCCGGCGCGGTCACACGGAGCTCGCGACGGCCCTCACGATCCTCGCGCGCCTCGTGCCGAGCGCCACGCTGTGCGAGATGATGGCGGACGATGGACGCGCCCTGTCGAAGGAAGATGCAAAGGCATATGCGCATGCGCGAAATCTCGTCTTCCTCGAGGGGCAGGACATCGTCCGGGCGTGGCGCGCATGGTCCGCGTAATGGCGACGGGGGTCTTCGATCTCCTCCATCCCGGTCACGTCTACTTCCTGTCGGAGGCGCGCAAGCTCGGCGACGAGCTCGTGGTCGTCGTCGCCCGGGACAGCACGGCGCGGAGGTTCAAGCACGAGCCGATCACCCCCGAAGCCTCCCGCGTCCGGATGGTCGCGTCCCTCAAGCCGGTCGACCGCGCGCTCCTCGGGCACGAGGGGAGCATCTACGAGATTCTGCCGGAGGTCCGGCCCGACGTCATCGTCTTGGGGTTCGACCAGGCCCACGACGAGGCTCGCATCCTCGAGGAGGCCCGGCGGCGCGGCCTCGAGACGAAGGTCGTGCGGCTTCCGAGGTTCGAGGGCGACCTCGACGGCACGCGGAAGATCGTGAGGAGGGTACGGGAGTGGCTCGAGAAGCACGGTCCGCCCGCCTCGTCCCGGGCGGCCCCTCGCGCCGCGCGACGCGTCGCACGACGACGTCGGAGCGGCTGACCCGGATTGGCATCGTCGACACGACGTTCGCGCGGTACGACATGGCGTCCGCGGCGGTCGACGAGCTCCGGCGGCAGGGCGGCGGGTTCTCGATCGAGCGGTACACCGTGCCCGGGATCAAGGACCTCGCCGCGGGTGCGCGGATCCTGTTCGATCGGGGCTGCGACCTCGTGATCGCGCTCGGCATGGTCGGGCGCCAGGAGGTCGACAAGGACTGCGCCCTCGCCGCGGACTTCGGGCTCCAGGCGGTCCAGGCGCAGGTCGGGAAGCATGTGATCGGGGTGATGGTCCACGAGGAGGAGGCCGCCGACGAGGCGCAGCTCGCCCGGCTGTTCGACCGGCGGACCCGCGAGCATGCGGTGAACGCGTACGACCTCCTCTTCCGGCCCAAGGCGATCGCCGCGCGCGCGGGCACCGGGCAGCGGGAGGGGTTCGCGGACGCGGGCCCGCTGAAGGGGACGCGGAAATGAGGCTCGCGGTCGTCGCCGCGCGGTTCAACGACTCGACCACGGACCGGATGGTCGCGCGCGCCCTCGACCGCGCCAGGGAGCGGAACGTCCGCGTGACGACGGTCGTCCGCGTCCCCGGGACGTTCGAGATCCCGCTCGCGGTCCGGACGCTCCTCGCGCGCGACGACGTCGACGCGGCCGTCGCTCTCGCCGCGCTGATCAAGGGGGAGACGCAGCACGACGAGGCGCTCATGGCCGCCGTGGGCCCCGCGCTCCTCGAGATCGGCCTGCGGGCGGGCAAGCCCGTCGGGCTCGGGATCACGGGACCCGGCATGACGGAGGGGCAGGCGGTCGCCCGGATCGATCGGGCGGCCCGTGCGGTCGACGCGGCGATCGCGATGGTCGAGCTGATGAAGGGACTCTGAGGGCGACCCGCCGGGCGCATCACTCACAGGGAAAGGTATTAATTGCGCTTGCAAGCAATAGGGGCCCGGCCCCCGGGGCCGAGAGGGAAGGAGTCCCGAGTATGGCGGACATCGCCGCAATCGAAACCATCCTCCACGAGATCGAGAAGAACGTCGGCGTCGAGGACGTCGTCCTCGTCTCCCACAGCGGAGCCCACATCGCGGGGGACGTCCCGAAGGGCGCGCACTCCGACACGTTCGTCGCGATGTTCGCGATCATCCTCGGGGCCGCGGAGACCGCCCGGTCGGAACTGAAGGAGCGGCTCGACAGCGTCGAGATCAACATGGAGGGCAGCCGTCTCGTGATCATCAATCACGGCTCGAAGGCCCTCTTCGTCGTGCGGACGACGAAGGACATGGACACCCGCCAGCTCCGGATGAACCTCGAGCGGTACACGAAGCGGATCGAGGAGCATCTCTAGCCGCTAGATCCGACGCATCCCGCGGAGCAGCCACTCGCCGATGCACTTCGCGACGTACCGCGGAGTCGCCGCGGCGCCTCGGTCCCGCCCCGTGACGGTCGAACGGCCTTGTGCGATCGCCTGGAGGACGCCGTCGACGTCGAGGGCGCCCGCGTCGATCGACGTCGTCGCGAGGCCGACCTCGTCGAGGAAATGGGCGTCGCTCCCTCCCGTCTCCCCGACGCGACGCGCGCGGGCGAGGGCTTTCGCGCGGACGTTCCCGCGACGGAGCGTGCGCGCGTTCGCGGTCTCGTACGCGTGGAACCGTCCGGACGTCGTCGCGACGGGTCCCAGCCCGGACCAGAAGCGATAGGGGTGGGCCGCGACCGCGACGCCCCCGAGGGCGACGATCCGCTCGATCGTCTCGACGACGCCGAGGTCCCGCGGGACGGGTTCGCGGACGCCGTACGCGAGGACGTGTCCGTCGCGCGTGCTGACCTCGACCGCCGGGATCACGACGAAGCGATCCCCGGCCGCGCCCTCGGCCTCGCGCAGCCCGCCGATGGAATTGTGGTCCGTGACCGCGAGTCCCTGCAGGCCCCGGTGTCGCGCGCGTTCGACGAGGTCGCGGGGAGCCACCCGCGAGTCCGGGGAGTACCGCGTGTGGTTGTGGAGGTCGAGGAGCATTGCGGGCTCCGCACCAGGGGCGTCCGGATAAAGCTTCGTCCCGCGTGGGATCAACGGATCGAGGTGCCTGCCTTGAGCCCTTTGTCGACCGTCAGGTGGGCGTTCCCCACACGGAGCGGTACGCGCACCTCGCCGGTCAGGCCGAGGAACAGGACCGTGCCCTCGGCGCCGACCTCGAGCCTGTACTTCCGGAACTCGGCGAACGGAAGGGTTGGCGCGCCCCGCACGCCGAGAATCTGTGCGCCGACGTCCGCGTCGTCGGGCACGAGCACGAGCCCGACGTCCTCCGCGTCCTCGCCGGCGAGGAGCATCCCGTTGCTGACGACCCCGCGCAACGTCGCGGGCTCGAGGTTCGCGAGGAACGCGATCTTGCGGCCCCGGAGGTCGTCGGGTCCGTAGTCCTCCCGGATCCCCGCGACAATCTGGCGTTGTTCGTCGCCGAGTTCGACCTGTAGGACGTACAGCTTGTCCGCGTTCGGATGGTCCTTGACCTCGACGATGCGGCCGACGCGCACGTCGAGCCGGTCGCCGGGATCCGCCGCAGCTTCCGAGAGCTCGATCTTCGAGAAGGGAGGCTTACCGACTCGAAGTCGCTGTCCGTCGGGGATGTCCTCCGTCGCCTCCGACCAGGTCGTCGCGTGCACGTCCGTGTCGTGCCCGAGGGACGACCACACGCGTTGCGAACTGAACGGGAGGAACGGCGCCATGATGACCGCCAGGGCCCTCGCGACGCGGAGCGCGACGTGGATCGCCGTCCCGCATGCGGCGCGGTCCTTCTTCACGAGGTCCCACGGCGCCTTCTGGTCGAAGTACTGGTTCCCGAGGCGGGCGAGATGGATCGCCTCGCGCATCGCGTCCTTCAGGTGCACGTGTTCGAGGTTCTGACCGACCTTCCTCCATTTCTCCTCGACGGCCCGGAGCATCGCTCGGTCCGGCGCGTCGAGGAACCCCGCGGACGGCACGGTCCCGTCGAAGTTCTTGTCCGCGAACGTCAGCGCACGGTGCACGAAGTTCCCGTACACGGCGAGGAGCTCGCTGTTGTTCCGCTGCGCGAAGTCCTCCCATTCAAAGTCCGAGTCCTTCAGTTCGGGCATCGTCGCGAGGCAGTAGTACCGAATCTGGTCCGGGTCGAACCGCTCGAGCAGGTCCGCCAGCCACACGCCCTTCCCACGTCCCGCGCTCATCTTCTCCCCGGAGATGTTCATGAATTGCGTCGCGGGCACGTCGTGGGGGAGGACGAGACGGTCGTCGTAGCCCATCAGGATGGCGGGCCAGATGATGCAGTGGAACACGACGTTGTCCTTCCCGATGAAGTAGTACTGCCGCGCGTCCCGGTCGTACCAGAAGTCCTTCCAACCGTCGGGCCGGCCCGCCCGCCGGAACACCTCCCGCGTCGCGGTCAGGTAGCCCATCACGGCCTCGAACCACACGTAGATCCGCTTCGTCTCGTACCCCGGCAGGGGCACGTCGATGCCCCAGTCGAGGTCCCGCGTGACGGACCGGTCCCGGAGCCCCTCCGCGAGCCAGGCGTTCGCCTCCGTGACGACGGGACGACGCCACCCGTCCTTGCCCGACGACATCCACCGCCGCAGCGGTTCCTGGAACGCGCTGAGCCGGAAGAACGCGTGTCGCGTGTCCCGACGGACGGGTCGCGTGCCGTGGATCCGGCACGTCGGGTCGACAAGCTCGAAGGGATCGAGGAGGCGGCCGCAGGCGTCGCACTGGTCCCCGCGCGCACGCTCGTTTCCGCAGTTCGGGCAGCGGCCCTCGACGTAGCGGTCCGGCAGGAAGTGGCTCCCCCGGTCGCAGTACGGTGACGTCATCGTCGCCTCGAAGATGTGTCCCCGCTCCCGGAGCCTGAGGAAAATCTCCTGGGCCCACTCCTTGTGACGCGGGTCCGCGGTGTTCCAGTACAGGTCGTACCGCACGCCGAGCTGCTCGATGTTCTTCGCGTGGAGCGCATGGAACCGTTCCGCGACGACGGCCACCGGGACGCCCTCCTCGTCCGCACGGACCATCGTCGGCGTGCCGTGCATGTCGGTCCCGCCGACGACGAGGACCTCGTCCCCCTTCATGCGGTGGTACCGCGCGAAGACGTCCGCGGGGATGAACGTCGAGACGGCGTGGCCGATGTGGCGTGGGCCCGAGGCGTACGGCCACGCGATGCAGACGAGGATCCGCGCCATCGCAGGCGTCTCCGAAAGGTCCGGGTCACTTAAACCATTCGCGCGACGCCGTCGGATCGCGACGCGAGGCCTCTCACGCCTGATTATCATGCGCGACCAGTTTCGAGGCATCGCTTATTCGGGGCGCACTCCATATCTTTCGACAGCGCGTCAGGGAGCTGCAACGTTGGCGGACCGACGAGGCGCCACGTCCACGATCCGTCCGATGGGCCCGAGGTCCTCCGCCGCGCCCGGGATTCTCTGCTGGAGCTGTCGCCAGCTCACGCCCTATGAGGAGGAGCGGTGTCAGCACTGCGGAGCCGCGTTCGGAGGCAGCACGGGAGGCGTCTACGGGGCCGGCCCGACACGGGGGCCTGCGCCGTCGCCGCTCCGGCCCTCTCCGCCGAGGCCCGAGACGTCCCGCACCCTGACGAATCTGCTCCAGGATCTCGGGCGGATCCACGACGTCTCCGCGATGCTCCAGAAGCTCGGTGCGCCGGCGAAGGAGACGACGCTGTTCCAGTGCCCGTCGTGCGGCCGCGTCGTCGCGGAGGATGCCCGAAGCTGCGCCTGCGGCGTCCGGTTCGCGGCGTCGGAGGCGACGTTCTCGTGCCCGGAGTGCGATTCCCGCGTGCCCGCGCTCGAGGACGCGTGCCCCGTGTGCGGCATCCGCTTCGAGGCGGCGCCGCAGATCAGCTACTCATGCCCGAAGTGCGGCACGCCGGTCGCCGCGGACGCCCTCCGGTGCGCGTGCGGCGTGTGGTTCGAGGACTGACGGAGAAATTCTCGTTTCCGAGAACCGTCCGACAAGGCCTTTATCCTCCGAGTTTCGTCGTAATGGCTCGCCGGAACTGCCGGCATGGGGAACGCGCATCGAGATGAAGGCCAAGCGGACCCGTCCGCCGACGAAGAAGACGTACTACTTGGTCCTCTGGTGGATGTCCCAGACTCCCTACGCCGCGGTGTTCGAGAACCAGGTTGCCGCGGAGGCAGCCGCGAGCGTTCGCAACGCGATTATGGTCACGGTCACGGGCAAGGACGTCCAGGTTGACCAGGTCCACGACTGGTACCGCCGGGACGACGAGGGCAAGCCGATGCCCGCGGAGTGGCGCGACCTCGTGGGCCAGGTCCACGTGCCGTGGCTCGCGAAGCCGAAGACCGCGATCTGACCCGGCCCTCCATGCGTGGGTGTCGCGCGCGCGGTCCCGCCGAACGGTCGTTTTCAGGCACGATAAGGAGGGGCAAACGACTATAGCGCGGTAGGGCGACCCGGGCGCCCGTCGATGATGGCTCCGAGGACGGAGACGGTCGCGGAGTGCCCCAGCTGCGCGGCCGAGGTCGCCCTGGATGCGACCGAATGCCCGCGCTGCGGCGAACTGTTCTCCGAGGGAACGATTGAGGTCGACGCGGAGGCGGGGCCCGTCGAGAAGCCGGTGGAGAAGAAGTCCGGGTTCCGCGAGAAGATGCTCTTCTATTCGGGGGTCGCGATGATCCTCGTCGGCGGTCCCGGGATCGCCCTCGGCTCGTGGATCCACGACGTCCTGCGCATCCCCTTCAACGAGTTCACCGCGTTCGACGTCTTCGGGTCGATGAACCGGCTCGTCTCGGCAGTCGGGCTGATCGTCCTGATCGTCGGGATCGTCATCCTGATCCTGTCCCTCCGCATGACGCGGCCCGCCGAGCCGGAGGACGACGTCGGCACGCCGAAGGACGCCTGAGTCGGCACCCCTCATCATTATATAGACACCCCCGGATGCGACGTGCGACGGCGGCACAGGGTCGCCGAGCGGAGCAACGGATGTCGCATACGGGATCTGGCTTCCGGCCGTCCACCTCCCCGGTTGAGGAAGGGAAGGTCTACGAGGCCAAGATCGAGGACATTGGACGAGAGGGCGATGGACTCGCGAGGATCCAGAACTTCGTCGTCTTCGTGCCGGGCACGAAGGTGGGCGACCAGGTGAAGGTCCGCATCACGCGGGTCCACCGCCGGATGGCCTTCGGAGAAGTCGTCCGCGAGTGAGGGCGCGGTTCTGTTGGAGGCGCACCGCCGAGCGGTCCAGCCGGCGGGCCGGCGCGCCCCGATGGTCCCCGGAGGTTTCGAAAAGCGTAGAATAACCTCTTTATAGGGACGTCGAAATCGAATGCCAGTGCGCCTCCGTTTCCTATTCCGTCGATTACGCCGTTGGTTCTTCGCCGTCACCGCCGCTTCCGCCGTCGTGATGGCTTCGAGCGCAGCCGCGTTCACGGACGCCGACCAAGACGGCGTGGACGATCTCGTGGAAGCGAAGGCGGAACGTACGATCGACTACCACGGGACCCCGACCGTCCAGCCCATCACGATGCGCCTCAGCAGCGCGTCGGTCGCCTCCCCGCTCCAAGATTGGTTCCGCGTGGGCTACGAAGCGGGTGAGTTCACCGTCGTCTACCTGAGGGAATCGCCCAACGGGCTCGTGACGAGTTCGTTCGACCTCCAGCTGAAGAATCTGGTCGAGTGGCGCGACCTCGACGGGGACGGCGCGTACGAACCGGGCTCCAATGAGTCGGTCCGCGTCCTCCCCCTGGGCGACACGGCGTTCGGGGGCAGCTCCGTATCACACTGGACGAACGGGAGTGCGGACGGGGGCGAGATTCATTCCATGCGGATCCGGAGCTCAGACAACGAAGTGACGTTGGAGCTCATGATCGCCCAGCGATTCCTTCGGCTCGCTCCCGACCGGGTCCTCACTCCGATGGAGATGAAGTTGAACGTGACGATCGACCACCCGATCCCCTCCGCGGATCTCGGGATCGCCCTGGCGCTCGACATCGACACGGACTACCCGGCGGTCTACGAATCCCGGAGCTGGGGGGCGACCCACAACTTCGCGTCGGACGAGAGCTGGATCAACGTCACGCGAGGTTCCGGGGAGGGCGCCTCGACCGTGTTCATGTCCTGGGCGAACAACGCCACGGTCGACGGCGCGACCCGGCGCGTCGCCCGCTGGGGGCCGACGACGGATTCCGGTTCGGGCTCCTACGATTTCTTCCTCGCCTACCCGGCGGGCACGGATGCGAACGCCTCTCGGATCATCGTCGAGCACGACCCGACCCTCGGCGTCGTGAGCGCGGCCTACGGGAGCGTGCTGCAGCCGTTCGTCGAGCCGAGGGATCTCCAGGGCGACCCGGTTCTCTACGCGGGGTCGGCGGCTGCGATCGCGGCGCTCGTGGCCACGACGATGGTTCTCGCGAAGCGGCGTCGCGGAAGGGCCTGAGCGGAATCCTTAACGCCTAGGTCCATTACGGGGCCGGTGCCCCATGGTGGCCGTCGAGAACGTCATCGTGGCCGCCGTCATGGTCCTCGCGATCACCCTGGCGTTCATCGCCCTCCTTGCGTGGCGGCGCACCCGGGATGTCCAGGTCATCTTCCTCACCGTTGCGTTCCTTGCGTTTTTCGTGAAGGCCCTCATCCTGACCGCGGCTCTGTTCGTCGCCGAGGTGCCGTCGTCGACCCTCATCCTCGTGTGGGGCACGTTCGACCTCGCGATCCTCGCCCTGTTCTACGGCTTCACGCTGCGGCGCTGAGCGCCGCGGGATGCCCATGGACGAGGACGTCCTGGCCGTCACGACGCGGAGGGACCTGTACGAGTTCGTACGCAGGAACCCGGGGTTCCACCTCCGCGAGATTGCGCGAGCGCTCGACCTGTCGATCACGCTCGCGGACTACCACCTGAGGTTCCTCGAGAAGCACGACCTCCTGTCCGCCTCGATGGACGGCGAATACAAGCGGTACTACCCGCGGTCCCTGCCCGGGGACGCAGAGGCCCGTCCCGCCCTCACGGACGCACAGAAGCAGGTCCTCGGGTATCTGCGGCAACCCGTCCCGCTCAAGATCCTCGCGTCCCTCATGGAGCGCGAGTCGGCGACGCACAAGGAGATCCTCGGACACGTCCCCGTGTCCCCATCGACCCTCTCGCACCACCTGAAGAAGATGCACGCAGCGGGCATCATCGAGCGTGTCGAAGGCTCGGACCGGGGCTACAAGGTGTCCGACCCGAAGGCCGTCGCACGCCTCATGACGACGTACGAGCTCGCGACGCAGGACCAGGTCGACACGTTCATCCGCGTGTGGGGCGAGTTCCGCCTTTAAGCATCCGGCCCCTCACACCGGACCGAAAAGGGAAGGGAGAGCGGCGATGCCGCTCGCTGCGCGCCTACGGAGCCTAGGGCTCCGGCGCGTCCGGCGGCTCGAGCCACGTCGGCGGCCCGTACGGCGCCGTCTCGTTGAGCCAGTCCGGCGTGCCGTACGGCGACTCGTCGCCGAGCCACACGGGCGGGCCCGGCGGCACGCCGTTCGTCTCGTTCGACGGGTGGCCGCTCGCGTCCGCGCCCCCGAGAAGGGCCACGAGGGTCGTCGGTCCGACGCCCGCCGCGGTCCCGAGCACGAGGGCGGACGCCGCGAGGATGCCCACCAACGCTGCGGTCTTCATCTGGGTGTTTCACCTCCTTTTGACCTGGATCGCGGACCTCAGTCCGCGTCGTCCTCCTTCATCGGCCGGCCGGACGCGACCTCCGCCCAGGCCGGCTTCTCGCCCGTCCGGAGGTTGATCGCGTTCCCGCCGTTGAGCCAGATCGTGTACGCCTCGACCC
>JBQTHW010000196.1:0-9423 GCA_052389495.1 Methanobacteriota archaeon
GTCGGACCCCGGGGCTCCGGGATGGAGAGGCCGTGATGCGCGGGCGGCGGCGTCCACCCGTCGGCGGCGGACGTGTCGACCGTCGTCGCGTATGCGGCCATGGAAAGGGCCACGAGGACCCCCACGACGATCGCTGTACCGCGCGCGAAACCGCCTCCCCGCCCCGCGGGAGTTGGTTCGGGAGCATCATAAGGGTTTGCCCGAGACCGAGCCGACGTCATCGAGGAACTCCTGCAGGTATCCGATCGCGCGGGCGTTGTCCGCCGGCCTGGGCGGGGGTCGCCCTGCCGCAAGCTTCTCGGGGATCAGCTCCCGGAGCCGTCCGATGTCTTCGTGGACGTAGCCGAGCTCTCGCGCGTTCGCCTCCTGCTCCGCATGGCCCTTCGGCGGGATCGCGATGATCGGCGTGCCGGCCGCTTGGGCCTCGTTCACCGTGCTCTGTCCGGCCGTCGTGATCACGAGGTCCGCGGCCAGGACCATGTCGTGCAGGTTCGGGATGAAGCCGTACGCGTAGACGCCGGGCGCGGAGGAAACCTTGAGCCGCGGGCCGCTCACGACGACCATCGATGCGTCGTCGAGGCGAAGGTCCTGGAACGCCCGGACGGCCCGGTCGAGGAGGAACCCTCCGATTCCCGTCCCGCCCCCCGTGACGAGGATCGTCCTCTTGCGGAAGACGAAGTCCTCCCGGAGCTCGTCCCGGGTCCGGCTGAAGGGTCTCACGATCGAACCGATCCGCCGCGCGTTCGGCCAGTCCGGGGCCGGCCCCGTGGTCAGCAGGAGGTCCACCCGCCGGGCGAGGCGTGCGAACCACGCGTTGCCGACGGCCTCGAGGACCCGGGAGGCACGGTCACGGGCAAACGCGTGGCGCGTTTCGTTGAGGACGAGCGCCGTGGGCACGGCGTGGCGCACGGCCTCCCGCACGGAGGCGAGCTCGCCGTCGGAGATCAGGAACCGGTACCGGGACCAGTCCGCCTCCTTCCGGAGGAAGGCGCGCGTGACGCGCAGGTACCGCGCGTATCCGGCGTACCACCTCCAGACGGGGCCGAGCGCGCCGTCCCGCGAGGGCCAGTCCGGGACGGGCGGGAGCGGCATCGCGTCGTACCCGCTCGCCACGACGAGGTCGAGCGCGGGCGAGCCGGCGAGGAACAGCAGGGCGAGCTCCGGGCGGGCGTCGAGGAGCCCGCGCGCAAGCGCGACGGCGCGCGTCGCGTGCCCGAGGCCCTGGCCGTGGACGGCGACGTACCCGAGCTGCTCGCCCACGCGGCGCGGAAGGTCCCGTGCCTACAAGAGGACTTGGAGGGCCGCGTTCGCGCCCCCCGGGGCAGGCCTTTTATCGTCCCGCGCGCTCCGTGCATGCGTGGAACTCGGCGAGCTGGCGAAGTATCCCTTCCTCCGGGAGGCGCGGGCCTTCATCCAGGCCGAAGGCATCACGCTGGAGGACCTGCTTTCCGACCCGGCGTACGCGCGGTCGAGAGGTCTCGGGAAGGCGCGGGTCGTCGAGGCGCTCGAGCGAGCCGGGGAACCCGAGCGGGCCGCGGGCCGCGCCGCGGACCACCTCGCGCATCTCCTCGCGTACCCGATTTCGCGGATCGTCGTGTCGGCGATCGGCGACACGTACCTGATCCGCCGCTTCGCGTTGCGGGAGGCGGTCGTCGCGGAGGCGCGTCTCGCGTCGGAGTCCGAGGACTTCATCCTACACCTCGCGAACCAGCTCGGAATCGACCTGCGCCGCCACGACGGCGGCTTCCGGCTCCACTTCACGGACTTCCTGAGGCACACGAACACGATGCGCGACACGCCGTGGAAACTGATCAACCAGCGTCTCGGGACGGGGTACGTCCACCTGAGGCGGGAGAAGGCCGTGCGCGTCCTCCGGAACGCCATCCAGCGTCGGATCGAGGAAGGCCTCCCGCTCGACGTGAACGACGCGATCCTCGAGGCGTTCCGGGCCGACCTTCGGGAGATTCGCGCGAAGCTCGAGACCAAGAAGGCCGCGTTCAAGGCCGCGGACATCGGGAAGGTGAGCATCACCCGCTTCCCGCCGTGCATGTACAACCTCCTCGCGCAGATCCAGAACCACGAGAACGTGCCGCACATGGGGCGCTTCGCGATCGTCTCGTTCCTGCACCACATCGGCCTGAATAACGAGGAAATCTTCCGCGTCTTCGGCGACGTGCCGGACTTCGCGGCGGACGTCACACGGTACCAGATCGATCACATCACGGGGACGACGAGCCCGACGGAGTATACGCCGCCGGAATGCGCGACGATGAAGTCGTACGGCATCTGCCCGGGACCGGACCGCATCTGCCTGACGATCAGGCATCCGCTCTCGTACTATCGCGCGAAGGGGCGGGAGTCCCGCCGGACGGGGGAGAGCGCGGCGACGGCGGCCTAGGCGGCGAATCCACGCCACGTCGCGAGGGCGCGCTGGACGGCCGTCCCGTGGCCGAGGACCGCGAAGAGGACCATCGTCCACTCCAGGGGCTCGAAGAGAACCGGATCGATCCCCCAGGCGACCGTCCCCGCGGGCGAGACGACGAGCTGGACGAGCCCGCCGAGGAACAGGAGGACGAGGCGGTCCGCCCGGCCTAGCATGCCGGCATACCGTCGACCCTGGCCGACCGCTTGGGCCTGCGTGCCCATGTACGACGTGAGGAGGACGCCGAGCAGGGCGATCGTCCCGACGCCGAGTCGGCAGTACATGGAGAACGCGACGCCGCCCAGCATGACGACGTCCGCGTACCGGTCGAGGATGTGGTCGAGGAAGTCCCCGCGCGCGGACGCCTTGCCCGCGAGCTTCGCGATCTTGCCGTCGAGCGCGTCGAGGTACGCGTTCGCGAGGAGCAGGACGAGGGCGAGGGCGAGGAACCCGGCGCCACCGAGGACGAACCCGAGACCGGCGCCGACCGCGGCGAGGAGCGCGAGCCATGAGACGGCGTCCGGACTGAGGTCGCGGAGACGGCTCGCGACGGGGAGGAGGAGCCGATCCGCTGCCGCGCGATACCGGTCTAGTACCACGAGAGCACCTCGTCGCTCCAGTCGACGGAACCGAGGTCATGCCCGTGCGTGTCGCCCCGGAGGATCGCGAGGATTCGGTCCGCGGTCCCCTCCGGCTCCCCGTCCGTCGTGTCGATCTCGTACACGAACGGGACGCGCGAGGCCGCCTGCTGCGTGATGACCCCTATCGCCTCCGCCTCGACGTTCTCCCGAACTTTCGCCGACGGCCAGCCTCGGGTCTCGAGCCTCTGCCGGAGGACGGACGGTCGGCATCGGAGCACGGCCGCGACGTTCACGGGCATGAGGTGGCTGTAGTGTGAGTGAAGGAACGCGAGCTTCGCGGGCACGTGAAGCTTCGTCCGAAGGAGGTCGAGATCGACCTCGTCCGTCCCGCGGACATCGTCCCGGCCGACAACGCACCCCTCCCGGCGGGCGAGGTCGTCGAGATGGATGACGGCGTAGCCTCGCCGTTCGATGACCGCGCTCGCGCCGGTTTTGCCCGTGCCGGGCGTTCCGGTGATGGCGACGAGCACACCCGCGGAAGGATGCGTCGGTCTTAATAGTTGATGGCGGGCGACGCCCCGATGCGCTCGGCCGCGCCCCGCCAGAACTGCACCGAGACAAGTTCGCGCTCGAACCGCGCGCCGACCCGCTCCCGGGAGGCCCGGTCCGTCCGCGCATCGAAGCGACGGCCCACGTCGACATCCATGAGGAAGAGGGGTTCCGGAGGGACGGCCCCGAAGTCCGGCCCGCGGCCGGCCGCGAGCGCCGCGCGGACGGTTCCAGGCCCGGCATCACCGCGCTCGCAGGCGAGTATCGCGGCAACGATCCTCCGGACCATCCCCCTCAGGAAACTGGAGGCTCGCACGTCGACCGACACGAAGCCGTCCCCCGCCGCGACGTCGATCGCGTCGACCTGTCGTCGGCTCGCCCCCTCCGCATCCGGCGTGGCAAACGCTCGGAAGTCGTGCGTCCCAACGAAGGGAGTGGCGGCCTCCTGCAACCGACGAACGTCGTGGCGCCGCGGTAGATAGTATCGATACCAACGTGACCGCGCTCGTCGCGGATCGAACGACGGAGGTACACCGATGTGGGCCCATGCCCACACGTCCTTCGCGGCATCGTTGAAGCGGCCGACAAGATCGTCGTTCGCGATCGCCGTGTCGAACGCGACGACATTGCCCAACGCACTCACGCCCGCGTCCGTGCGGCTCGCCCCTTGGAGACGTGGACTCTCTCCCGGCACGACGATTCCGGCCTTCCCGAGCGCGAAACGGACTTCGCCTTCCACGGTGCGAACGTTCGGTTGGCGGGCGAAGCCGTGGAACGCTGAGCCGTCGTATGCGATCTTGAAAGCGGCGCGCATCGCCCCCGGCCACGCGCCCAACGTATTTAGGATTCGGCAGGCGTCTGCGCCGCCGGGCGTCCGGCACGGAGACCGCGAGGCGCAAAGGTTCATCTAGCGAAGAATTCGTCGTCTGGATGTGCGTGACGCGCGGAAGGCCCTCCTGGCGATCCTCCCGCGAGGGCGGGAGAGGTCCTTCCCGACGGTCCGCGAGGGAGCGATCCGGCTGCTCCCTTGGTGCCTCATCGGCGCCGGCGTCATCCTAGCCCTCGGCTCGCTCGTCACCTCCGTCCAGCTCCTGGGCGCGTTCGAGGTCACCGGGAGCGTCGCGGACAACGCAATCGCCTCTGTCGCCGTTAACTCGACGCAGTCGGCGTACGCGGAAGTCTTCCTCCGCGGCGCGCCGACCTGCGACCTCGCGGTCTTCGTGCTTGACGCACAGGAGGCTGCAACGTTCCTGGAGACGCAAGGGCTGCCGGCGGACTACCTCGGATGCCGACAGGCCCACGGCGTCTACGTGGAAGGGATTGCGCTTCTTGTCCTCGACAACCCGGCCGACATTCCCGTGGCGTACGACATTCGGGTCGAGTTCGTCGGCATCATCCAGCCGAATGCCCTTTGGGTCCTGCCCGCGAGCGTCCTCCTCGCCGGCGGCGGGATGATCGTGGTTCGGCGGATGCTTCAGGGAGGCCTCACGCGGATCGTCGACGAACTCGCGGAGCGGGAGGCCCTCGCACCGCCGATCGATCGAGACCGCCCGCGCAGGTAGCGGGCGCGGCTACCGCCCGAGCGGCATGCGGCTCACGACGGCCAAATAGAGGATGACCAGGAAGCCGATCAGCGGAAGGCCGGCCAACGAGACCGCCGTGAAGGCGACCGAGCCGCTGAAGTCGAAGACCGTGGGCAGGATCGCGAGTCCCGCGCCGGGTGGCGTGGCGGGAGCGAGGAGCCCCATGTAGAGGCCCGTGAACGACGCCAGGTCGCTCCACGCGGCGGCGAACACGACGGGTCCCGGGATCGGTAGAATCTGGAGGAACTGGCCCGAGATGACGAGGCTCAGCGGCCTCACGGCGTGGTGATAGGCCCAGAGCGGCAGGGCGAGCCAGGCGAACTGGGACGGCGTGAGGACGACGAGCAGCACCAACCCCGCGATCAGGTACAACGCGCCGAGGACAAGCGTGGCTCCGACGAACGCGGCGCTGAGCCCAGTGGATGCTGACGCGCCCGCCGCGCCCGAGAGAGCGGCGACGCTCGCCGTGTCCACGATCAGGATGAGCACGGAACACGCGGCCACCAAACCGGCGACTCTCCCGAGGACGGCCGACCATCGGGGGACGGGACGCGTGAGGAGGGTTTCGGGATACCCGGATCGCAGGTCCCGCCTCGCGACGTCGTACGCGAGCCCGAGGGGAATCGCGGGAAGGAGGAGCGGGGCGAAGCCGTACGCGAGGGCGAGCAAGGCCCCGTCCGGGCCCAAGCGCCACAGGGGAAAGGTCGCCGGTGCACCACCCGTGGCGGACCCGCCGAGGGCGTAGGCGAGCAGGACACTCGGGAAGCCGAATATCGAGGTGAACATGACGACCCGCACGCTCGTCATCGCCGCCCGCACTTCGCTCCAAGCCACGGCGCCCATCGAACGAAGGGTCCCGGCGGCGCTCACGTCGGTTCCCTCCGGACGAGCGTTCGGACGATGTCGTTCAACACGATCTCGGCCGCTTTCAAGGACTGCACACGGACTCCCGCCCCCTCGAGGGTCGCGCGGGCGGTGTCCTCGGCGAACTGGCCGGGCGAGACGAAGAGGAGGATCGCCGCGCCCGTGTCCTGGGCGTCGAGCACCCCCGGCACGCTCCGAAGGAGGCCCGTCGCACCGGTGACGGTACCGTCGACCTGCACGAAAACCCTCGCGTGGCGCGCCTGCCCCAAGACCCGGAGGAGCTCGGCGGTTTCGTACGGGCGCGTCGCCCGGCCTTCCGCGAGAGTCAGGATACGATCGCACACGGGCTGAAGGCTCCCGAGCTTCGGTGCGCTGAGCAGGATCGTCTTCCCGGCCTCCTTGAACGCAACGAAGTGTTTCCGGACCGCGAGGTGGTCCGCGGGCGACAGGCCCGCCATCGGCTCATCCAGCAGGAGGAGGGGAGGATCCGTGAGGAGGGCGACCGCGAGGGAGAGGCGACGCTGCTCGTACGCCGTGCAGTCGACGACGCGTTCGTCGGCCCGTGCGTCCAGCTCGAAGCTCGCAAGCAACTCCCGGACCCGACCGCGTCGAGCACCAGCGGACATGCCGTCCGCGCGAGCCCAGAGTTCCAGGGTTTGTGCGACCGTCCGGTTCAGCGGGAGAGAGGCCACCTGCGGCGCGTATCCCATGACCGCCCCGAGCATGCCCCGGTCCTCCCGGACGTCGAGGTCCCGGACGAACGCGCGCCCACGGGTCGGAGCGAGGAGGCCTGTGAGGATTCGGAAGAGGGTCGTCTTCCCGGACCCATCCGCTCCGAGGACCCCGAACGTCTCGCCGCGCGCGACGCGGAACGTGACGTTGTCCAGGGCCATCGTGCCCGTCGGTCCGAAGCGCTTGGATACCCCCCCGACCCGGATCACGGCCGCGGTCATCGACGGCGCCCACCTAAAGCATCCGCTCGCGTCCGCGGGTGTCCTCCGCGGCGGGCTCCGCCGCGTCCCGCCCCTTCGCCCGGCGGCGGGCACCATGCCGGGCCAGGTAGAAGCCGAGACCGACTACACCCGCGCCCGACACGGCGAAAAGCGATCCCGCGATGACGGGATCGACTCCCCTTGGGGCCACCGCCGACGTCGAGAACGTCACGGTCTCCCCGGAGACGACCTCGTCCCCCGCCGTGGCGACGAACCGGGCTTGATGCGCGGTCGCGGGCTCCAGACCTTCGATCGCAAACGAGACGAAACCTCGCTCCGACAACGTCGCGGCGCCTCCTCTCTGCCATTCGCCGCGTGCGGCCCGCCATTCAAAGACCACATCGACGCCCGTCGCGTTCCCGACGGAGGTCAGCTCGCCCACGAGGACGGCGGACGTCGCCGTGACGTCTCGCGGAGGCCACGTCCGGACGCCGAGTCCGGCCCCGCCGAACGCGTACCGGACGGAGCGTTCCGGCCAGCTGTAGTACGCGAAGTGGGGCCGGCCGTCCGTCCCGACCGCGATGGCCGAGAACCAGCCGGTGACGAACCGTCGATCCGGGATGTGACGGGCCCATGCGTCCGCCTCCCTCCGGGCGTAGCGTAGGACCGCCACGTCCCGGTCGTAGTACGAGATGTGCGGCTGCCCGGCCACGTCGAGGGCCAGGCTTGCATCCCACCCCACGTCTCCGTTGGAATCGACAATCTCTCGCGACCATGCGGAGCCGTTCCAGTGGGCGAGCCGCAGCTCCGCTTCCCCGCGCGCCCGATACGCAATCCACCGCCCGCCCGTCGCGTCCGTCCGGAGCGTGACGAATTCGGGGCTCGTCGTCGGATCGACGACGGCAAGATCCCAGCGATATCCCACCCAATGCGCGTGCCACAGCTGTCCGTTCCCGTAGTACGCGACTTCGGGCCGGCCATCGGGGTCGAGGGCGACGCTCGTGTACCGCGCCGTCACGACGTTCGGGTCGACCGTCTCGGAGGCCCAGCTTCCTCCGGACAGCCACGCGTGGCGGAGACGGCCGTTGTCCCAGGCGTACGCGACGTGAGGCGTGTCGTCCGGGGCGAGGACCAGCCCGGTGTGGCCTTCGAGATGGCTCCGGTCGACGACGGACGTCACCCAGCCCGTCCCGGCATCCCGGGCGTACATCACGGCGCGGCGGCTCCCGTCGAAGTACACGACGTGCGGTGCATCCGAGCCGTCGAACGCCAGTCGCACCCCGCCCTCCGCGTTGCCCGCCCCGGGGATCGCCCGGATGTCCCAGACCCCTGACGTCCGTCCCCCGTACCAGACGGCCCCGGAGGTCGCGTCCGCGAACGCGACGTGGGGCCGGCCTGCAGAGTCGAGTGCGAGCGCCGCAGGCCCGGTCAAATCGACATCACCGAGCAGGACATCGTTGCTCCACGCGAAACCCGCGTCAGCCTCGGCCAAGGGAGCCTGGACGAGCCCGATTCCGGCGAGGACGATCGTCGCGAGCGACCACGCCCACGGGGCCGGGCGTGCGTGCGGCATCGTGTGCGCGGCTCTCCTGCCGTCCTCGACCCTCGGGGAGAGGGTGTCGGAGACGACCGTCTGGTTCGAAAAGGAAGAGGATTCCTTATCTACTTATGGCCAAAGCCGATCCATCCCGGTTGCCTAGGAGTGTTTATTGCGCCCGACGGCGTAGGTTCGCACGTGCGGTTTCTTGCCGCCGTCCTCGTGGCTGGACTCGTCGTCGCCGGCCTCGTCGGAAGCCCCTCGCGCGACGGCCCACCCCTACCCGAGGGAGCGGATGCCCGTCACCACTTCTCGCCGGCGGCCGTGTCCGACGGGCTCTCGGTCGATCCCGCACCGGATGCCTGGCTGAACGTTTCGCGGCCCAGCCTGGTCGTCCGGATCCTGAACACGAGCTTCGTCCCGCGCGTCGAAGCGACCTTGATCCTCCTGGACGGACAACGGCTCGCCGGGGAATGGGACGCCACGCTCCGGTCCGTCCGCGCGACGCCGGACGAGCCGCTTCCGGACGGCACCCACCGCGTCGAGGTGGAGCTCCGAGACGCGACGGACCACGTACTCGGGGCCGCGTGGAGTTTCTACCAGGACACCGTGCCGCCCCGCGTAGACTTCGATGCCGTACCCCCCGAGGCGGATCGGCGGGTCTTCACCGTCAACGGAACCGTCGTCGAACCGAACCTGGTCGACGTACGCGTCAACGGCTTCTCCGCGCACCTTGAGGCGGATCGGTTTTCCGTGCCCGTCCTGCTCTGGCCGGGCCGGAACGACCTCGTCGCCGTGTCACGGGACATGGCGAACAACGTGGGCCTCGCGGTCGGGGCGACTGAGTGGCTCCCGGCACCGCCAGCAAACGCGTCGTACGTCACCGTGTTCCATGGGAACGCGAGTTTCACGATGCGTTTCCCAACCGGGTGGGAGGTCGAGGCGGACGTCGACC
>JBQTHW010000197.1:0-2198 GCA_052389495.1 Methanobacteriota archaeon
TCGTCACGAACTTCGCGGGCGCGGGCTACGTCGAGCACGCAAGGCTCACAAGCTGGCCGCCCGGATGGTCCTTCTGGGATGCGGGCTCGCGCGTCCTTTCCGCCCCGCCCGGCGCGATCAAGATTCAGCCCCTTGGAGCCGGGAGTGCGACCGGAAGCTGGCAGATCGACGACCTGATGGTCGGCCAGGAGATGGCGCGGGAGATCGCGTTGGCTAAGCACCGCCATGCGATCCTCGCCGAGCTCGTCGTCGTGCTCAAGGGGATCAACGGTGTTGGCTACTGGACGAACCTCGGCGGGCGCGTCTACCAGCGCTTCCTCGCGCCGTCAGAGCTCTCAGACGGGGAATTCCCAGCGCTCTTCGTTGTCGAGCAGGGGGAGCTGTCGGGGATTCGCAACGACGAGCACGGCGTCAAGTGCGAAGTCCACGCCGCAATCTACGGCTGGGTCCGCGAGAAATCCGAAGACCTGAAGGTCACGACCGCGGCCGATGATGCGTCGAAGCTCCGCGATGACGTGTTTCGCGCCCTTCTCGGAAACGTGAGCCTCAACAAGAAGCTGTCGGCCCCGCTGCTGTTCCGGGGCGAAGCGATCGAGACGGGCCTCGACGGGACGCACGGCGGCGTCCGGGTCGACGTGACGCTTCCCTATCACCTGTTCCAAGCCGAACTGGGCCCGCTTGCGGGTTAGAAGGAGGACGCCGCGTGAAAGCCTTGAAGTACACCGGCCTCAAGCCGAACCAGCACACCGTGATCTACGATGCGCGCGACGTCGATGCCGAGGCGGGCTACTACGGCTCGCCGATCACGATCTACCCGGGCGAGGTGGTTCCGCTTGACCGCTTCCAAGATACCGAGTGGTCCGGCCCGGTCGCGCAGATCCACATCGAGCGCGGCCTCGCGGTCGAAGTCGAACTGAACGAGAAGCCCGAACCGAAGGAGGACGCTGATGCCGAGAGTTGATGTTCCGGTCGTGGACTTCGTCAGGACGGGCGTCGCGATGGGCGCGGCGGGCTCCGAGACGACCGGGGACGCGACCAACAACCACGTTTTCACGAACGATGGCCGCACGATCCTTCACGTGCGAAACTCCGCCGGGACGGCGACCCGAAACATCACGCTCGTCCTGGGAGTGAACCAGATCGACGGGCAGACGGCGCCGAACCCGGCCGTCGCCATTGCCGTCAACTCCTCGAAGACGGTCGGCCCGTTTCCGCAGGCGATCTACAACCAGTCGGCTGATGCCGGGAAGTGCTACGTCAACGTCGATCACGCGGATCTCAGAATCCAGGCTCTGCGCCTGCCCTAGGGCGCCCCCAGAGACGAAAGGAACCGAACAATGGCCGACACCCCCAGCAGGATTTTCCAGGGCGCCGCGACCGTCTCCTTCGCGCCCTACGTGGCGCCCGTGGCGGGTGCTGAGCCCACGGGCCACACGTTCACGGATGTGGGAGCGATCCTCGGCGGCGCCGGGATCGAGTTCGACCGGGACTACCACGCGATCCGCTCCGACCATGCCATGAACGATCTCGACGAGATCAAGATCGGAGACGTGGGAAGCCTGACATTCCAGGCCGAGGAGTCGAACATGGAGAACCTCGCGATGGCCTGGGATCAGCCTGCGGGCAACGTCTCGGGGACGGCTCCGAACAAGACGCTGAACCGCACGCCCAACAGCTTCCGCCAGCTCCTCGCCTTCAAGATCGTCGGCACGGGCGCCGGAACGGGGGGCGGTTCGACGAACACGCGGACGATGACGGCGTGGCGGTGCGTCGTCATCAAGACGGCGAAGAGCATGTTCAAGAAGGAATCGGAGTTCATGCTCGACGTGACCGTGAAAGTTCTCCAGGACCTCGGCATCACGGCAGCTTCGACCTCGCAGGACGTGAAGACGGTCGATAGCTAGGCGGGGGACGCTCCACCGTGGCGCTCCGCGACTTCCTCGACCGCACCATCGCCGTCCGCGCGGGCGGACGCATCTTCACGCTCCGGCCCATCTCGGTCCTCGGATTCCAGACGGCCGTTGCGCTCCTCTCTGAGATTCCCGGGGGGGAGAGTTCCGAAGACCCGCTCGGGGCCGTCCGCAAGGCCGCCGAGGGGGGCGACGTGGAGGCGACCGAGCGGGCGATCGCGGAACTCTACCTCGGCCTCCTCGACCGGATGGGGATCGCGCGTTTCGCCCGTCTCCTCGCGCTCATCA
>JBQTHW010000198.1:0-4732 GCA_052389495.1 Methanobacteriota archaeon
GGCGGCCCAAGCCGACGTTGTTCGCGAACACCTGGCCCGTCCAGTCCTCGAGGGTCGTGCCGTCCTCGAGCGTGATCGACATGCCCTCCGCGCGGACGACCGTGTTCGAGGGCGTTGCCTGCCGCTCCTCCTCCGTGCCGGTGTACCACGCGGTGAAGTAGAAGGGATCGCTCGGCTTCCTGCGGGGGATGCGATCCGCCTCCGGATCCGGGGAAGACGCGGACGCATAAAGCGGTTCCGCGAGATCCCGCGCGGGCGGCTAAGCGGGCTCCGGCCCCACGGCCTCAGAGGCCGTCGACGTCCTCGGGCGTGAGCTCCTCGGGCGTGGGCTCGGGGGGCTCCGGGCTCGGCGCAGGGACCTCGGGCTCCGCGGGCGGCGCTCCCTCCGTCACCGCGGGCGCCTCCGTCGCGGGGGCCGCCTCGGGGACCGGGGCGACGGGCACCTCGCCCATCATCGTGACCTCGGACTTGCGGACCTCGACGCGCGAGATCGGCTGGATCGGCTTGCACGCGACGGCGATCGCCTTGGCGAGCTCGCCGGAGATGATCGACTTCGCGAGCTCCGCGGCGGTCCCTTTCGCGGCCTGGTCGCGCACGACGTTCGTCATGATCGCCCGGATCGCCCGCTGCTTCGCGCTCTGGATCCTCCGGTCCGTGATCGCCATCGGCTTCACACGGATCTTCCAGTTGTCCTTCGTCACGACGTCGACCGTGAGGTCCGTCCGCGTGCGCTTGCGCCTTGTGAGGCGTCGGATGTAGTCCGTCGTCATGTCGTGCCCGATGAACTGCGTGAGGGCGTCCTGGCCCTGCACCTGGTTCACGCGGAACTGAAGCTTGATGTGCATCTTGCTGAAGTCCCCCGTGAGGTCCTGGACGGTCACCTCCGTGACGCGACCGACGAGCTTCGTCGGCTCGTCCGCGAGGGTCTCGCCGAGCGGCTGCTTGTTGAACATCTCCGGCGCGAGGAGGTTGTACCAGCCCTTCGCCTTCCACTTGTCCTTAATCTTCCGCGCGGAGACCCGGGCCTTCTTCTCGGCCATGCGGGGCGTTCGAACGGGCGGGGTCTATTTAGGGTTTCCGGGCCGGCTGGCGCTCCGTCGTGAGAACGGGTCCGTAACCGTCATGACCCCCCGGGGCCTCGCGGGAGGGAGTGTACCTGTTAGGGCATCTCGGAATCGGCCTTGGAATCGCGTGGTTCGCATCGACGAAGGCGAAGATGCCGATCGACTACCGGCTCATCCTCCTCGGCGCGATCCTGCCCGATCTCATCGACAAGCCGCTTGGATACGCGCTCGGCCTCGAGTCCCGCCTCTGGGCGCACACGCTCGTGTTCCTGGGCATGATCCTGGGCTTCGGCGCGATTCCCAGGGTGCGGGTCCTCCTCGCGCTCGGCATCGGGGTCGCGACGCACATCCTTCTCGATCGCATGTGGAACAATCCTTACGTCCTGCTCTGGCCGGCCCTCGGGAGCGCCTTCCCGCCGGACGGGGTGAACCTCTGGAACATCGTCTCGGTCCTGTGGCAGGACCCCGTGGTGTTGGGAGGCGAACTCGTGGGCGCCTCGATCCTCGCGGCCTTCGCGCGGATGCACGGCATCCGATCGTGGTCGACGCTCGTTGCGTTCCTCCGGAACGGTCGCCCCGTGGCGCCGGAAGCCGCCTAGAGGCGGACGTCGTGCATCGATTTCGTAGACGCGAAGCGACTTATGGAACAGCCGACACTGCACTCCGAGTCGCCATGAGGACCACGGACCTCGACGCGGCGTTCCGCGCGTTCACGACGACGGTCGGCCTGATCACGACGAACGGCCGAAAAGGGCCGAACGTCATGGCCGCGGAATGGACGTTCCACGTCTCGTACGAACCGTTCCTCATCGCGGTCCTCGTCGACCCAGAGAACGCGACGCATGCGGCGATCCAGGAGACCGGTGAGTTCGGCGTGAACCTCGTGGCCGAGGACCAGGCCGCCGCGATGGGGTTCGCGGGCCACTTCTCGAAGCACGACACGGACAAGCTGTCGAGCGAGCTCTTCGAGACGTACCCCGGGGGACGGATCCAGGCGCCCATGCTGAAGGGCGCCCTCCTGAACGCGGAGTGCCGCGTCGTGAAGGAGTTCCGGATGGGGGACCACACGGCGTTCGTCGGGGAGGTGCTCGCGTTCTCCGTGGACCCGACGAAGCAGCCCGTCGTCCTGCATCGCGGCGCCCGACGCCTCGGGGCAAGGATCGAGAGGCCGCGCGCAATCGTGCTCGCGGTGACCCCGATGCATGCGGAGCGGGGGCGGACGGTGAGCGTCGACGGCGAGCTGGCGGGGCCAGGCCGGGCCGGCGCCTCCGTCGACGTGGCGCTCGTCGGTCCCGAGGGACCCTCCGCCAAGGGGGCGCGCGTCCAGACGGACGCACACGGTCACTTCTCCGTGGGAATCGACCTCCCCGGCAGCTTGAAGCCGGGGGCGTTCGTCGTCGAAGCACGGACGGACGGAGCGGTCGGGCGGGCACGGCTCGACGTCTTCTGAGCGGGAACACCCGGGCCGGCCCGGGGTGACCGGGTTTGTCAAATTTGTATACAATAATGATTATGAATTCTTACGCCCTTCGGGGATCCATGGACGCGGGCGAGGTCGAGGCGGGGGCGCTGGACTCCGGGTTCTCGTCCTCGAAGAAGCACATCCTGCTCTTTCTCAAGCGAGGCGGCGAGGCGTCCCTCACGACGATCTCGACGGAGGTCGGCGTCTCGAAGATGGCCGCGCTGCGCCACCTCGTCGCCCTCGAGGGCCGGGGGCTCGTGCAGAGGTCCCAACGGCCGGAGGGCCGCGGTCGGCCGAGGGTCTACTTCCGCCTCGCCGACACGGCGGCGTCCCTGTTCCCGCAGGCGTACGCGCACATGACCACGAAGGCGCTTGAGTTCATCGAGGAACGGCTCGGTCGCGAGGCGGTCGTCCGGCTCCTCAAGGAGCGTTCCCGCGAGGTGTACGATCGACACAAGGCGCGGTTCGGCGACGGGGAGCTGCGGGAGAAGGTCGCGGTTCTCGCGCGCCTTCGCGACGAGGAAGGGTACATGGCCGAACTCGGCGCGGCGACGCGGACGACGTTCGAGCTCCTCGAGCACAACTGCCCGATCGTCGCGATCGCAGGCCGGTACGGGGAGGCCTGCGAGGTCGAGCGGCGCCTGTTCGAGAACCTCCTCCGCGCGGACGTCGACACGACGCACCGTGTCGTCGCGGGGGCGCCCGTGTGCCGCTTCCTGATTCGCAGGCATGAGCCACGACGGTCGACGGGGTGAACGGACGATGACGACGGTCTCGGAACTGGAAGAGCTGCTCGCCGTGGAGCGGATCCACGCGGAGCACCTCGAGGCGTGGGAGCGACGCGCGACGGACCCGCTGGCGAGGATGGTCTTCCGCGTCGCCGCGGACAAGGAGCGGAACCATGTGCGCTGGGTCGAGCTGATGATCGACCTCGCGAGATCGGGCCGAGGACGGGACGTCGGCGTCTCGAGGGACGACCTCGAGTACTGGGTCCACGACGAGGCGAGCGAGGGCTCGACCTACCAACGCCTTGCCGAACGGGTCGAGGAACCCTGGATCCAGGCCGCGCTCACGCAGATGGGCCACGACGAGGCGACGAACGCGCACCTGCTCGAGGAACTCCTAAAGCGCGCGACGTGAATCCGGGCGGAGGCGAGGTGGAACGATCGAGACGCGGCCCGTCGCGCGGCTGAGCTACCGCGAGGCGATGCGCCGCTTCGAACGGAACGCGAAGCTGTACCTCGTCTACTCGACCCTGAGCGGCGTCAACTCGAGCATCTTCCTCGTCGCGTTCGCGTTCTACCTCGAGGAGCTGTTCAACCCGACGAACAGCGGGACGGCCACGGTCGCCCTGCTTGGCGTGCCCCTCCTGGTCCCGGCGTTCATCGGCGTGGCGTTCGGCGCGCAGGCCGTCGCCCACGGCGCGAACTCCCTGCCGTCCGGGCTCCTCGGCGACAAGTACGGACGGAAGCGGAGCTTCATCTCGGCCTCCCTCCTCGCGGTCGCCGCCGGGGTCGCCGTCCTCCTCACGACGGACCCCCTCCTCCTCGTGCTCCTCGCGGTCGTCGTCGGGATTGGCGAGGCCTTTCACGGCGTCGTCGGCGCGCCGTTCCTCATGGAGAACAGCCGGCCCGAGGAACGGATGCACCTCTTCACGCTCAGCGGGATCTTCGCCACCCTGTCCGCCGTCGCGGGCGCGTTCCTCGGGGGCATCCTCCCGGGGTTCTTCGCCGGTCTGGTCGGCGGCCCGGACCCCATGCTCGCCGCCCTGCGTCTCACCCTCTTCACCGCCCTCCCGTTCGGGCTCGTCGAGCTCGTGCCGCTCGCGTTCATGAAGGAGTCCTTCGCCCCGATCACCGCGCCGCTCCGCGAGGTGCTCACGATGAAGCATGTCGTGCACAAGGGGACCGTCTCGCGGCTGTTCGGGATCAGCGCGGCGTACGCCGCCGGCCTGGGTCTGTACTTCCCGCTCCTGAACCTGCACTTCGAGCACGAGTTCGAGGTCCACGCGGAGGCGTTCGGCCCGATCGTCGCACTGAACGAGATCGCCATCGCCCTCGCGATCCTCGCCGTGCCGGTCCTCGTCGCCCGGCTCGGGAAGGTGCGGACGATCACGTTCACACGCCTCGCGTCGATCCCGTTCCTTCTCGCCCTGGCGCTCGCGGGCGACGTGTACGTTGCGACGCTCCTGTTCGTCCTGCGGGGC
>JBQTHW010000199.1:0-10198 GCA_052389495.1 Methanobacteriota archaeon
GCACGGGAGCAGGAGGAGGACGCGCGCGGAAGGCGGCTTGCGGTACCGCTCCTTGATCCGACGCCGGAACCGGACGACCTCGGGCCGCGTGAGGGACTCGTGGGAGTACGCGAGGATCTCGCCGCCGGAGACGGGCGTGGACTCCTCCAGGATCGCCGTGTGGCGCAGGTCCAGGTGGCGGAGGACCGCCGTGTTCCACGGATCGTTCGCGAGGCGCCGCTCGACGAGTTCTCGAAGCCGGCCGTGAGCGAGGTGGTTCCGGACGACGAGGGCCTCGCGGTGCAGCGCGCGCTCGTTGTGTCCGACGAGGTCCCCACCCTCCGTGCACGCAACGCATCCGCACGACGCCCGGTCGACCTCGACGACCGGCCATGCGCCGTCCGAGGTGTGGAACACGTCCCGCACGCCGTCGAGGACGACCCGACTCGAGTCGACGACGTCGATGCCCGCGTACACGAGGAGCGCGAGGTTCGAGGGCGCCGCGAGCCCTGTGACGCCGACGACCTTCGCGGGGCCCAGCTCGCCTCGGACGCGAGCGATGGTCGCCGCGAACTCGCGGGGGTGCCGGAGGTACTCGACGCCGTTCGCCAGGAACACGAGTTCCGCGGGCGCGGCGACCGGCACGTCGGACTCCGAGGTCAGGAGCGCGACATCGCCCACGAGGGGGGCCTGCGGGCTCTCCAAGTCCGCCAACGAGAGAGGAAGGCCTTTCGTGGGCGGAAGGTCGTCGTGGGCGTCCGGCGTCCGAGGCGCGAACGGGGTGCCGCCCACGCGGACCTGGAACCGCGCGTCCGGGGTGCGTTCCTGCGTGAGGAGCGCCTCCGCGAACGGCGGCGCGGCGCGTCCCCGGCCGTGGACATAGAGCACGGTCGGCGTGCGCACGTCGACTCCGCCGCGAGTGAGGACCCCGAGACGGCCGAGCCCGCCGCGGGCGAGCGGTTCGAACATGGACGTCGCCGCGAAAGGGAGTCGTGCTATAAGGCCGATGACGCCGGAGTCCCCCGCGCGCACGGGTTCCATGTAGTTTGCGAGTGAGACCGTCGGGCTGCTCGCAAGGCTCCCCGTCGGCTCACTCGATGACGGCCAGGTTCCTCTCGAGAAGTGCGAGCTCCTTCGGGTCGAACGCGCGGTCGTCGATGCTCACGAGGAGAATCGCCCGACGAATCGCCACCTGCTCCGTGACGTACTCGAGGAAATGCAGGATCCTCGCGAAGTCGTTGTTCATCATCAGGTACTCGATCCCGTCGAGCAGGATCGCCCCGCGGTCCCCGTCGGCCACGAAGTTCGCAATGAGGTTCGTCAGGCTGTTCAGGTTGTGCGGGTCGACGTAATCCTTGCCCAGGGTCGTCGAGAGCCAGACCACGCGGATCTCCTTGCCCGACCACGTCCGCTCGATGTGGTTCGGATGCTGACGCGTCACGAGGAGAGGCCGGAAGCCGCGGTCGATCGCCCGTCGGAAGTGCACGACGGCCCGTTGCGGCTTCCGCTCCTTCACGAGGTACGCGCGCCCCTCCTCGAGGTCGCGCTTCTTCCCGAACAGGAGGGATTTGAGGAGCTCGTCCTCCCCGGAGGCGAGGAGGAGCGGCCACGGAAGCCGCATGGAATCGGGGAGCCATCCCGGCCGAGCGTTCTTATACGTATGGCCGCCGGTATCGGGGTTGAAATCGATTCGCGGTCGTCACGGCTTCGCGGGCCGCTTCGCCCTCCACCGCGCGACGACGTCCCCGTGGCCCCGCGCGTAGTCCGACGGCGCAAGGGTCGACGGGTCCTTCCAGGCGAGGTCCGCATACCACGGAGGGCGAGCGACCTCAACTCCCTCCGGCATCGCCCCGTCGAACAGGAACCAGACGTCGTAGTGTTGGTGCCCGGGCGACCGCATCGATTCGTACAGGTCGACCTCCGCACGCGGCTCCGAGTACGTGATCGCGGGGATCTGCAGGATCGCCTCGCCGATGTGACGCGCCGCGTCCCGCGGATCTTCGCCGAACCGCATCTGCCTCGCGGGAAGCGTCCACCGCCCCGCGTGCATCCGCCGCCACTCGTCGTTCAGGCCGGCGAGGTCCTCCCACCGAGGATCGTCCGTGTACTTCCCGAGGAGGATCGTGCGCCCCCGCCGGACGAACAGGAAGGCGCTCACGCACATGCCGCCCCTCGGAAGGCGCTGGAACCCGGTGGGCGGTCCCGTCTCGCTCAACCAGAGGAACGGTCCCTCGCCCGGCATGCGAGGCCGTACACGTCCGCGGCGGAAAAGGGCTCGCTCCGGCCGCGCGCCCTCAGGGGAACCTTTATTCCCGGACATCGGTTCGCCGCGCCCGTGCCGACGCGCGTCGTAGGGATCCTCGGCGGCTCCGGCCTCGGCGACGCGCCCTTGGCCGACGACGAGCAGGACCGGTTCCTCGTGACGCCGCACGGCGCGCCGAGCGACCCGCCTCGCGTCGGACGGCGGGGCCGACTCGCCGTCGTCGTCCTGGCGCGCCACGGCCGCGGACACCGGGTCCCCCCGCACCGGCTCAACCACCGCGCGAACCTATGGGCCCTCCAGGAGCTCGGCGTCACGCACATCCTCGCGACCTCGTCGACGGGCTCCCTGAAGGCCGCGATCCGGCCGGGGACGTTCGTCGTGCCGCACGACTTCGTCTCGTTCTGGAACATCCCGACGTTCCACGACGAGACGGTCCACCACGCGACGCCGTCCCTGGACGAAGGCTTGCGGAAGGTCCTCGCGACCGCGGCGAAGGATGCGGGGGCGACGGCCCGCCCGCGCGGCGTGTACGTGCAGACGACGGGTCCGCGCCTCGAGACGCGCGCGGAGATCGCCCACTTCCGGTCCCTCGGCGACGTGCTCGGGATGACGATGGCCTCGGAGGCCACGCTCGCGTCGGAGATCGGGATGCCCTACGCGGCCCTGTGCTCCGTCGACAACTACGGGAACGGGATCGTCGCCCGGCCCCTCACGTACGACGCGATCCAGCGGACACAGCGCAAGAACGCGGAGCTCGTGCGGAGGATCCTGGATCGCGCCCTGGAGGCGCTCGCATGAGTCTCCTGATCAAGGAGGTCCAGCTCGGCGGCGAGACGACGAACGTCTACGTCGACGGGAACCGCATCGCGGAGATCGGCCCGAAGCGCGAGGCCGACACGGTGATCGAGGGGAAGCACAAGCTCGCGGTTCCCGGTCTCGTGAATCTGCACACGCACGGCGCCATGACGCTGTTCCGAGGCTTCGGCGACGACATGAGCCTCACCGCATGGCTCGAGACGAAGATCTGGCCGCGCGAGGCGAAGCTCCGACCCGAGGACATCTACTGGGGCGCGAAGCTCGCCTGCCTCGAGATGATCAAGACGGGGACCACGACATTCAACGATATGTACTTCCACATGGACCAGGTCGCAAAGGCGGTCAAGGAGATGGGGCTCCGCGCGGTCCTCGCGGAGGGCCTCATCGACGGCGGGGATCCGACCGCGGGCCAGGAGGCGCTCAAGCGGGTCCAGGACGTGAACCGCAAGATCGAGGCGCTGAAGCTGGACCGGATCGTCCCCGCCCTCGCGCCCCACGCCGTGTACACGGTCTCGAAGGACTCGATGCTCGCGATCAAGGACCTCGCGGACAAGAGGGGCTACCTCGTCCACACGCACCTTGACGAAACGCGTCAGGAGGTCGACGACTGCCTCGCGCGCACCGCGATGCGTCCCGCCGCGTACCTCGACCAGCTCGGCCTGTTGACGAGGGATCTGATCGCCGCGCACGCGTGTTGGCTCGACGCCGGGGAAATCGAGCTCGTCGCGAAGGCGGGCGCGCGCGTCGCGCACTGCCCCGTGTCGAACATGAAGCTCTCGACGGGACAGGCGATGCCCTACGCCGCCCTGCGGGACGCCGGGGTCGTGATGGGGCTCGGCACGGATGGGGCGGCGAGCAACAACAACCTGGACATGTTCGAGTCGATGAAGGTCGCCGCGATCCTCCAGAAGCACGCGCACGCCACCCCCACGGTCCTGCCGGCGAACGAGGCGTTCGAGATGGCGAGCCTCGGAGGGGCGAGGGCCCTCGGCCTCGACGTCGGGCTGATCGAGGTCGGCCGCCTCGCGGACATCCTCCTCGTGGATCTCAAGCGGCCCGAGATGACGCCGCGGCACAGCGACCTCAGCAACCTCGTCTACGCGGGGCACGGGAACATCGTCGACACCGTCATCTGCGACGGCCAGGTGTTGATGAAGGGCCGCCGCGTGAAGGGCGAGGCGGAGATCATGGAGAAGGCCGCCGCCGTCGCGAGGGACGTCGTGACGAGGGAGTGAGGCCGTGGCGCTCGAGCGGCTGCGCGCGAGCCTAAAGGACTGCCCCGTGGTCCGGTTCGGGGACTACGACTACTTCGTCCACCCGATCACGGACGGCATCCCGCTCGGCGAGCCGGCGGTCCTCGAGGAGGTTCTCGCGGAGCTCGCGAGGCGCGGGGACTGGGCCCGATGCGACAAGATCGTGACGGCGGAGTCGATGGGGTTCCCGCTCGCGGCCGGCCAGTCGCTGCGGGTCCGCAAGCCGTACGTGTTCATCCGGAAGCGACGGTACGGACTCCCGGGGGAGGTGTCCCTCAAGCAGACGACGGGCTACTCGAGGACGGACATGTTCATCAACAACGTCCGGCGGGGGGATCGAGTCGTCTTCGTCGACGACGTGATCTCGACCGGCGGGACGCTCGTGTCGATCGTCCGTGCACTGCGCTCGATCGGGGCGGAAGTCGTCGACGCCCTCGTCGTCTTCGAGAAGACCCACGACCGGGCGCGGATGGAGAAGGACCTCGGCGTGAGGATCCAGACGCTGCTCCCGATCGACGTCGTGCGGGGGAAGGTCGTCGAACGGGGCTAGGACGGCTCCGCGCGGTCCGGCTCGGGGGGCGGCGCGGCCTTCTCGCGTTCCCGCGTGACGCCCGCGAGGGCGGACTTGAAGAACGGCGCGGGGACGATCGAGACGACGACCATCACCAGGACGATCACGCTGAACAGGCTGTCTCGAATGACCGCCGCGCTGAAGGCCGCGAGGGCGACGATCAGGCCGACTTCCCCCCGAGGCGTCATGCCCCAACCCACCGCGAGGGCCTCGTGCCGGGTCATCCGCACCGCGCGCGCGGGAATCGCGCAGCCGACGACCTTCGTGACGATCGCGAGGACCGCGAGGACGCCCGCGAAGCCGAGCAGCGCAACGCTGACCGTGGGGACGTTCACCTGCAGGCCGAGGGAGATGAAGAAGATCGGCGTGAAGACCGCGCCGAGATACCCGGCGCCCTGCGTGAAATCGTCGCGGAGCGGGGTCGCAGCGAACATCGATCCGGCGATGAAGGCTCCGACGATCGCGGACAGGCCAATCGATTCCGAGACGAACGCGTAGAGGAACGTGATGGCGAGGGCGATCAGGAAGCCTCCGTGCTTCAGTCCCAGCTTCATCCCGGCGATCTGGATGCGGACCACGAGGCGGCTGAAGAAGTACATGCCGACGAGGATCGCAGCGACGACGAACGAGACGGCCGTCGCGGCCAAGACTCCGATCTCGACCGGGTCGACGGCTCCCTTGCTCATCCCGACGACGATCGACAGGACGAGCAGGCCCAGGATGTCGTCCACGACGGCGGCGCCCATGATCGTCCGCGCGACGTTGTCCCGCATGAGACCGAGCTCGAGGAGGATCGACGCGGCGATCGCCGTGCTCGTCGCCACGAGCGTGGCCCCGACGAACATCGCCATCGTGAACGGGGTGCCGTTCGGCCCGAACTCGTCGGGGATGAGGATGAACGCCGCGAGGAAACCCGCAACGAATGGAAGGATGACACCGCCCACGGCGACGACGAAGTTCTTCCGCGTGTAGATCGCCCGGACGTCGCTCTCCAGGCCAATCAGGAAGAGAAGGAAGATCGAGCCCAGCGTGCCGAACGTCGCGACGAGGGTCGCGTCGAAGGTGAAGAGGTTGAAGTAGCCGACGACGCTCGGCCCGAGGAGGACGCCGATCGCAATCTCACCGATGATCGTCGGCTGGCGGAACCGCTTGAAGGTGAAATGGCTCAGCGTCGCGAGGGCGAGCAGGATGGTGAGCTCTTGGTAGATCGCCGTCAGATCCGGCGACGCCATCGCTTCCCCGAACGGCACGGCCGTATTAAGCCCTGAGCGGGAACGCCCACCGGCGGGCGGTCGCGACGCAACTGCGGGAGAAGAACGCCGCGGATTAGGAGCCTCGATGGGCTCGGTTCCGCCGGACGTCCTCTTGCGTGACGATCACGTTCAGATGGATCACGTCGTCCTTCCGCTCGTACTTCACGCTCCGGCCCTCCGACAAAATCTTGTGGAACTCGAGCCGCATGCTCTCGTCATCACGAGGACCGTCCGAGATTAAAAGTCGGGGCCCACGATTCTCGGAATCGATACATGAAGTGAGACGCGCGGCGACGGCGCCCCGCGTCGTCCATGAAACAGAAAAAGGGAAGGGATGGGAATCAGCGGAAGCGACGGATCACTGCCGGAGCAGGTCGAGCCCGTTCCAGTCCCCGCCGAAGTCCTTGACTTGGCCTGTCGCGAGCTGGAACCGCGCGCGAAGCTTCCCGTTCTCGAAGAAGATGTAGGCGTTGCGGAGGCACGAGGTGTACAGGTTCTTCCGCTTGCCCTTCTGCGTCAGGATGCGCTCGACGCATTGGATCAGGCCGACCTCCTCGAGGATGCGAATCTTGCGGTAGCACGCCGCAATGGGGATGCCGTATCGCTGGCTGATCTCTTGGGCGCTGATCTTGCGCTTGTACGTCGCCAGGAGGATCTTCGCGCTGTATTCGTCCGTCAGAAGCTGGGACGCCTCGAGGGGCGACAGCATTTTCGTGTTCGTATCGCCCGGCGCACCTTCCATGTTGCCGTCGTTGTCCTCCACGTTCGGACCCCGCAGCGATTGTACGCCGTCGATGCCTCCGCGGCGTATTTAAGCTATCGCCCGTGATTTTCAGGACCGCGACTTACTCTCCTCCTTGATTATCAGCGCGCGCCCGCGCGCGCGTGCGCGAGGCCTACGAGCCGTTCGGGGAGTTCAACTCGATCCATTTGCAGTTGATGTCCTTCTCGTATTCGAAGTCGAAATTGACCTTGAACACGCCGTCCTCGTACACGAGGACCGCGGACTTCAAGAGGCTGCGGTACAGCTTCATCGTCTTGCCTTTCGGCGTCGTGACGATCTCCGCGACCTTGAGGAAGCCGGCCTCCTCGAGCTCGTGGATCTTGCGGTAGCAGGCGGCGATCGGGATGTTGTACTTGTCGCTGATCTCCTGCACGGAGCGAGGGAAGTTTTGCGTCGCGACGAGAATCCGCTCGGCGTACTCGTCCGTGAGCAGGCGCGAGATGTCCTTTTCTCGCATTGCGGTTCCGATTCAACCTATGTATTAATTCCGTTTCTATCCGGTTCTCCGCTTTGATAGCGTTGATAATTCTTCCGGGCGGCACGCCGCGCACACCGGATCGCGTCCCTGTCGCGACGTGGCGTGTCACACGATCGGGCGCAGCCGGGCCTCCGGAAGGCCCGAACTCCAGTCGAACGAGAGGTTGAACAGGCCCGTGTACGGCTTCTCCCCATAGAGGACGACGGAACCCTGGAGGGTCTCGACGTGGATCATGACGGACGCGAGGTTCTCGAGCTTTGCCGCGGAGGCGCTCTGGGGAGTCGCGAACCCGACGAACACGTCGCGGGCCCGGCGCACGCTCCCGAGGACGCCGGACAGCTCCTCGAGGACCTTGTCGCCGTACACGGATTCGAGCGTGTCGAAGGCCATGAGGGCGAGGAACGGGCGACCCGAATGCGGCAGGCGATACTCGACGTTCGACCACTTCAGGTCCGTTTCGACGTTGCTCCCCTCGAGCGGGAGGGCGTTCGCCGACTCCTGGACGTGCCCGAGGGAGGCCGGCTCGAAGACCCGGACGTGGGTCTCGAACGCCCCCGCGGCGAGGTGCGGGCTCACGAGCTCCCGGAGGAAGTCCGTCGTGCCCTTCCGCGGCGGCACGTGCGCGACGCCCCGGCCTTGCGCGACGAAATTGCAAATCATCGCGGTCCGAAGCCAGTCCACGTACTCCGACGGCACCCCGTTCGCGATTTGAAGCGCGGCGACGCGGCCGCGCGACAGACCCCCGCACAGCTCGTCGATCGGGACCGCGCCGGAGCTGACGGCGTCCTTCGAGAGGTCCGGGTGGGCCTTCCACGTCTCGGGCTTCGCGAGCTTCGGCTTCTCGCCGATGTCGAAGGCCGTCAGCCGACCGCCGTCGAGCGTGTACAGATATCGGAACCGGCGCACGCCTTGGCCGCGCAGCTTCTCGATCGTCATCACGCGCAGCCGACGTCCGACGTGGTCCATCGAGGCGAGGTTCACGACCCCGTCGCCGAGGTAGTCCAGGCGCGTCTCCCCGCTTCCCTCGAGGACGTACATCACGTTCGCGCCGCTCGTCTCGACGAGGTCCTGCTGGATCGTGTTGATGAGCCGCGTCGCGGCGAGCCCGTACCGTTCCGCGAGTGCATCGATCGAGTCGATCAGGACGAGGGAGCGTCCCGGCAGGGACTGCTCGACGAAGCCGTACGCCACCTCGACCTCCGGCAGATCCGTCCCGAGGTCCACCTCGAGAAAGCCGTCCGCCACGGCGATCCCCTGACGCTCCTCGCCCGCGTCGTCGTCGTCAATCTCCCCGCGCTCGATCTTCCCTGTGAGGACGTCGAGCGCCTTCCGGGACACCTTCATGCCCTGGGCCGCGTCCTTCTTGCCGGCGAGGACGGACGCGGGTCGGATCCGATCCTTGAGCCAGGGGAACTGGTTGTACAGGGACACGTCGGAGACGCGCGTGCTCAGGTAGTGCGCCGCGGCGACCTGGCCGAGCTCCTCGGTGAGCTGCAGGGCGAACGTCGTCTTGCCGGTCCCTGCGGGGCCCTTCACGATCATCGAGTGTCCCCCGGGCTGGTTGAAGAACTCGACGATCTCCCGCGGGATCCGGCCGTCGGCCGAAAGGGTGGTCACGGGAGGGCGCACGGAGGCCCCGGCTATAGAAACCTTTCTCCGTGACGGTTCTTTCGGGTTAACTAGGATGGCAAGCACCATCGTGTGGACGAAGAATCGGCAATCCGGTCTGCGGCAGTCGTCTGACGGTTCCCGATCGGCTTCGGCTACTGGCCTCGAGGCGGGCACGTCAATTCACTCATCGCCCGCGGAATAGATCGCGGTCCGGCGTAATCCGGCTATCCTGCGCCGCAAAACCCGTTGAATTGCACCAAACCATGCTAACCTTTGGCACAATCAGTAAGTAGTCCGTTAGCGATTGTGATTCGAGGGGGGAGATGACGAAAGCGATTCTTACTCTAGCACTTGCAGGAGTGGTGACCGCGCTGACGGCCATGGGCATCGCTTCGGCCCAGGCGCCAATCGAGGTACCACTTTTCGAAGAATTCTCGGACCTCAATCTTTGTACGGACGAGGTCGTCACCTACACCTTCACTGGCACGGCCCGAATCTCGGAGTTCGACGGCCACTTCATCCTCGTCGCCAGGGGCTCAGTCGTGACGAGTGATGGTTTCTCGGGAAGTTTCAACCGGCAGTTCGTCTTCCAAGACGACCGGGTTACTGTCTTGCGTTTCCACGACATGGAAGTCAGCGACGAAACAGGCCAGATGATCGTGTTCGGCGTCGGGCTAATCGTTGAAATTTCTGCAGACGGGGAGCCAGTCGTCTCTTTCCTCCAGTTTAGTGGCCTCAGGTGTGTCGGATAGACTGCGTCCCGGTGGGGCTCTGAATGAGGTCTGGCAGGCTCCGGCCGCGAGGCACGATGTCGGTCCAGCCTTTCTCGGCGGCCACTGCGAGCGTGGTGGGCCAGGGTGTCCGCTCGTAAGTGCGGGCTTGGCAGGGAACGAGGGCTTTGCAACATAGGCCGAACAGAAGGGGGCGCAGCACCCTGGAGAAACTCGTGGACACTGTCGCGATCCACTCATATGCAGGCATCCTACGTAACCCGAAAGAACCCTCCGTGACTGCTCGACGATGAGGATGCGTCGTCAGCGCGTGCCGTCCGCGCGGCCGCCGGCCAGGAGAGAGCGGAAGCGGACCGCGTCGTCGTGCATCGCGACGTTGCCGAACATCGCGTAGGCGTCGTCGTACTCCCTGCACGTCGCCTGAAGCCGGGCCAGGTCTGCGTCGGAGTACGCGGAGCC
>JBQTHW010000200.1:0-1542 GCA_052389495.1 Methanobacteriota archaeon
GGAAGAAGCTCGACCCGGAGGCGATCGCGCGCTTCCACCGGGAGCTCGCGGACCTGGGCTACAAGTTCCAGTTCATCACCCTCGCGGGCTTCCACTCCCTGAACCTCTCGATGTTCCGCCTCGCGAAGGGCTACAAGGAGCACGGCATGGCCGCCTACGCGGCGCACCAGGACGAGGAATTCGCCGCAAAGGCGGAGGGCTTCCGCGCGACGGAGCACCAGACGTTCGTCGGCACGGCGTACTTCGACGAGGTATCGAACGTGATCGCCGGCGGCCACGCGACAACACTCGCGATGGAAGGCTCGACGGAGCGGGACCAGTTCCAGGAGAAAGGGCGGCCCGCGAACGGACGCCGCAAGCGGCGCAACGGGGCACCGGCGAGACGGTAGCCCGTCAGAACGGCAGCTTGCTCAGTGCGATCGCGAGAGGGAGCAGGGCCCGGTCTCGGCCGAGGAACCGTGCGGTCTGGAGCGCCGCGTCGAGGTACAGGATCGTGTGCTCCTTCTCCCCGACCGTCCAGTTCCCGTAGAAGTCCACGACGAACGCGAGGATGCGGTCGACCGGCACGCCCGATTCCAAGGCGCGTCGCACGGTCTCCTCCGCAGGGGGCGACTTGTGCTTCAAGCTCGACTCGATCGCCGGCCAGACGGCCGCCTCGTCGATCGGGCCGTGCCCTCCTAACTCGAGAAACTCCGGATAGCCGAAGTGCTTCGTGAGCGTGCGGTACAGCTTCCAGAGGAGCCACGCGTTCTCGGTGGCGCTCAGGTAGCGGGTCGCGAGCCGGGCGTCGTGGACGAGGCTGAGCGTGTGCCCCAGGAACCCGGGGTCCGCGCTCGCGGCGACGAGGAGCGGCGTGTACGCGACGTCCGCCTGTTCGTCGAACGCGAGGGCCCGGAGGACCCCTTCGACCCGGTCGAACTCCCAGGCCTCGACGAGCGCCTCGAGGGCGCCGACGTCGGGCGACACGTCCGCCGGCGGCTCCATCGACGGGATGGCGACGGCGCGCACGCTCGCGAGGGCGGTCGCCTGCACGTGCGCGAGGTTCGCGAGCGGGACGAGGGCACGGGGCTTGCCCAGGGCCGACGCCGCCTCCGAGTACCCGACGGCCAGCGCGAGATTGTGCCCCAGCCGTCCGAGGTCGTCCATCGATGCGCGGATCGCCGCGTGGGCGGCGCGTTCGATGCCGTGGTCGAGCGCGATGCGCCCGAGGAGCGCGGCCGCCTGCCCCCCGAGGTTCCCCGCGACCGCCTTCCGGTACGCGCCGCGCAGCTCGTCGATCGACGCGGACGGAACCGCCCGGGCGTTCGCCTCCGCCTGGTCCGCCGTCAGGGCACGTTTCGTGAGGCTGAAGTTGTACATCACGAGGAACCGAAGGAGCCCGAGGCCGCCGGGCGGCCTCGTGAGGTGGAGGAGCTCCCGCGCGGCGAGAAGCGTGAGCATGCCGAGCGGCGGGTGCAGTTGCGGGTCGTCGTGCATCGCCACGACGAACACGAAAGCGGGGAGAATCGGAACCGCCTTCGCCGGGTCCTTCGCGAGCTCGTC
>JBQTHW010000201.1:0-16566 GCA_052389495.1 Methanobacteriota archaeon
GCACCTACGTGCGGGACTCCCGGAGCTCGCCTCGTTCGATCCGCGCGATGAGATCGTCGATTCGTTGTCGTAGCTCGTCGCGGATCGAGCGCAGCTCGGGCCACGTCCTGCCCGTCGCACCCGGCACCGGCCAGTCTTCCGCCTTTGTCTCCGCACCGATCGGACATCGGTCGAGGCAGCCGAACGTCACGACCCGGCTCGCCCGGGCAATCATCCTCGGCGTGACGGCTCGCGGTGTCTTCGCGCCGAGTTCGATCCCGATTTCCTTCACCAATTCAACGGCCATGGGATTGATCGCCGAGGCTGCCTGGACGCCGGCGCTTTCCGCGTTCCATCCTCGCGGCGCCTGCGCGTTGAAGATCGCCTCGGACAAGACACTCCGGAACGTGTTCTCGACGCAGACGAACAGGACGACGCCCATCTCGACCTTCGAACGCAGCCGACCTAGAAAAGGTGGAGGGGGCTCGGCGCGGGAACGTATTTCTCGGCAAAGGGTATTGAGGCGGAGCAGCGGGAGTCGGAGGTCGGCGCCCGACCCGCGGGGTCCTCCCATGCAAGGTGCGTCCGTGTTCCGCCGGGCGTTCCACCTTGCGTCGCCTGTCTTTCTGGGATACTACCTCGTCCCCGACGTCCTCGCCCCCGACGTCTCGAAGGCGAACGTCACACTTCTGTTCCTGGGAACCGCGTGGTGCATCGAGATCGTGCGGATCGCCCTTTCGCTCCAGATGTTCGGCATGCGCGCCTACGAGGGCCGCCGGGTCTCCGCGTATGCGCAAGGGTCCGTCGGCCTCGCCATTGGTCTCTTCCTCGTCGCTGATCCGAGAATCGTCGTTCCCGCGTTCGTCGGGATGGCGTGGATCGACCCTCTTGCTGCGTGGGCGCGGTCGCGAGGGTGGCCCCGCATCTCCGCCGGTGCGGCGTACTTCACCGTGTTCCTCTCGATCGAGCTGCTCATGGACGCCTTCGCGCCCCTCCACGCCGTCGCGTACGCCGCTATCGCGACGGCGGGCGCGGTCCTCGTCGAGGGCCCGCGCTTCAAACAGCTCGACGACGACCTCCTGATGCAGGTCGTGCCCTACGCCGCCGTGTACGCCCTCGTCGCCACGTTCGGCCGGGGCTAGTCGGTCACTTCACGACGTCGAGCTTGCCGAACCGTCCCGCGCTCACCTGCATGTTCCCGCGCCACTCGCGGACCCAGCCGTTCGTGATGCGGATGCGGTCGTTCGCCTGGACCCGCTCGATGTCGTCGTTCCAGAGGCTGACGCCGACCTCGCCGCCTTCGTCGTCGACCGCCTTCGCGTCGCACACCTTGCCCGAGGAACCGCCGCGGCTTGTGAAGTCCCGCGGGGCGCCTTTCTCGCGGATCGTCAGGTCGATCACGTCGACCTTGCTTTCGGGCCGCAGGTCCTTCACCTTCATCGGATCCGGGGAGCCAACGCCGCCATCACGATAAACGTTTCCGCCTTCGCAGAACAGGGCATCGCATGGCGCGGACCGGGGGCGAGGAGTCGGGAGAATCACTCGAAGTCATGGCGGTTCGAGTGAACCGCGAGGCGAACCGACCTTCTTTCGGACCGCGGAATAAAACCTTTAAAACGGCGCGCCCGGATACAGAGGAGTCGAGATTGTGAATCGCATCAAGGTCGTCAGCGAAGTCGCGGAGCTCGTGCCGATCCTTCGCGCGGTCGACTCGGAACTCAAGCGCGACGTGTTCAGGGAAGTGACGACGGAGTGGCGGACCGCGAAGCAGATTGAGGAGAAGTACGGTCAGGACGGACTCGACGCCCTCCGGTTCTTCGAGAAGATGAAGCTCGTCGAGACGAAGTGGCAGACGGGGGCGACGGCCTCACCCGAGAAGGCATACCACGCGTTCTACTCCTCGTTCCACATCAACGCGACGACCCCCGTCCAGGAGATCTCCGACGTACTGTACGCGGCGATGATGTCCGAGGAGAAGTACGCGAAGGTCGAAGGCAAGATCTTCGACATGATCGGGCCCGACGGCAAGTTCGCGGGGGACGTCGCGGACAACCTGACGATCACGCAGACGATGCTCAAGGCGCTCGTGAAGCGGTCCGGCCGGCTCGACTTCCGCGGGCATCGGATCATGCGCTTCGAGGACTGAGGCGTGATCACGGTCCTGCGCCTCGGGCATCGGCCCGCGCGCGACAAGCGCGTGACGACGCACGTCGCCCTCACCGCACGGGCGTTCGGCGCGGACCGGATTCTCGTCTCGGCGCGCGACGCCGCCCTCGAGCGCACCGTGAACGCGGTCACGCGGCGATTCGGCGGGGACTTCGCGATCGAGACGGGCGTGCCGTGGCGGCGAGCCCTCCGCGACGCCGTCGGGACGAAGGTCCACCTCACGATGTACGGGCTCCCGCTCGATGAGGCGCTCCCGAAGCTCGACGGTGCGGACCTCACGATCGTGGTCGGCGCGGAGAAGGTCCCGAAGGACGTATACCGGCTCGTGGACTGGAACGTCGCCGTCGGCCACCAGCCCCACTCCGAGGTCGCTGCGCTCGCCGTATTCCTAGACCGGCTCCTGCACGGAGCCGGGCTCCGCCGGGAGTTCCGAGGTCGCGTGCGCATCCGGCCCCACGCCGCAGGCAAGGACGTCGAGGGCCTCGCCCCGTGAGGCGGCAAGGTTTATGGCGCATGCGTCGGATGAGAAGGCGTGGCGTCGATCCGCGGGGCGGTCGGGTTGCTCCTGGCGGTGGGGCTGCTTGCGGGCGTAACCGGACCTGTGGCGGCCGTCGACGCACCGAGGCTCGCGGTCGGCGACCGTTGGACCTACTTCACCGACACGGCCACGACGGACGGCTTCCGCCTCGTCGGGACCGCAACGTTCGCGATCGACTCCCGCGACATCGTCGTGGTCAGCGGGCAGGCGCTCGACGTCTTCCGGGTCGAGGTGGGCGGCTCCGGCAACGCGAGCGGCCGGGTCGAGTTCGAGGGCAACGTCTACCGTCTGTCCGGCACCTGGACCCTCGCGGGCGAGGAGTTGCTCGAGGTCGACGGCCTGAAGGTCGTCTCGAGCTACGTGCGGCTCGTAGCGAGCGGCCGGACCCAGCCGTTGAACCTCGCGCTCACGATTCGGGTGGAAAACACGACGACGTTCGAGATCCTCGACGACGCGTGGCGCTTCCCGGTCCACGCGGGCGACGTCGGGACCCTTACAGAGCGGCTCAATACGTCGGAGGACATCCTCGCGCGGGCCGGGCTCTCCGAGGAGCGGTCCTCGTCGAACGCGACGGTGGTCCGGACGCTCCGTTACCGAGCCGAGGCCGACGAACGCCTCTCGGTCCCCGCCGGGACCTTCGACACGATCCGGATCAACGAGACAACGCAGGACGGCCGGTACACGCACCTCTACTACGCGCCGATGGTCGGCAACAACGTCCGGTCGGAGTCGTACAACGCGACGGGGGAGCGGATCGGCTCGACGGGTCTGGCGTCGTACCGATACCAAGTGCTGGAGCTCCCGGGACTCGCCTGGCCGACGCTCCTCGCAGCAGGGCTGGTCGTGGTCGGGATCGCGGTGCCCGTCGCGGTCCTGTTCGTACGACGACGGAGCCGCATGCGTCTCCGGTCCCTTCGGCCTCCCCCGGGACCGTCGTAGGTTACACGAGGTCCTTCAGGTCGACCGGTCGATCCGAGAGAGGAATGAGGACCGTGTGCCGGGATGTCTTAGGGGGGAACGGATCGCCCGTGAGGCCCCGGCGGATCACCTCGGCCTTCGTGACGTCGCGCACGACGGCATCGGGCCACACGTCCACCTGGACGACGTCCGAGCGATAGTCGACGACGTATGCGGGAATCCGGCGGCAACCGAGCTGCACGAGGGCCTGGAACCGGTGGTGGCCGTCGAGGATCACGAGGTCGCCGTCCGCCACGAGGATCGGCCTCCGCAGGCAGCCGTCCCGGCGGATGTCCTCTCGCATCCGGTCGAGGAGATCCGGCTGGACGCGTTCGTGAACACGGAGGCGCGCGATCTCGATGAGCTCGAGGCGCACCCCCGAGTCCGGATCCTCCGCGAGCCCCACGATTCAGAGATTCGGCGCGTGGGGAATGAAGTTTCCGTCCGCCGGGCGTCCTCACTGTGCCGAGGCGGGCGTCACCGCGGACGCTTTCTTGATCGAGACCCGCTTCGGGAAGTAGCGCAGGATGACGATGTCGCCGACGCTCTGGATCCATCGGAACGGCACGCTCACGGCGCGGCTGCCCTCGACGAGGAGCGGGTTCGTCTCGCCGACGAAGACCCCGTCCACGGAGCCTTTGTCGACGTCGACGACGAGGTTGTTCACGTTCCCGAGGAACACGCCGCTGTTCGTGTACACCTGGAGCCCGATGATCTCGGAAATCTCTTCGAGCATGAGGCCACCATCCCTTCTGGCCGCGGCGTATTCCGAGGTCGTCACTTAAACGCTTCGGTGGAAACGCCCGCGAGCGGGGAAGTCTTTTCCGCCGGCCGGCGATTCGTCCGCTCGTGGCCCTCGGCCCCGGGCCGGGCACGGCGCCGGCGTCGCCGCCGTCCGTGTCCCCGCCCCCGTACGCGCCGACCTCGCCGCCCACCGCGCCAAGGTCCGACGGCCTGACGGTCGTCCTGGTCGTCGTGGTTGCCGTGCTCGTCGTCGGGGCCCTCGCCGGCGCGGTCGTCCTGTTCGGCCTCCTGGGGGACGTGTTTCGCAACCCGACGCCTCGTCCGACGGTCGCGTTCACGTCCGCGGACCTAACGGACGGCAACGCGACGGTCCCGATCCTGCTCGTGACGGAGGCCGTGCCGGCGGAGAACTACCGCTTCCTCGTCCAGCTGAACGTGACGACCGGACCGACGACAGCGATCCCGCCGCCGGGGGCGGTCGCCGTCGTACCGGTGACGGGACACGTCCTCCGGGTGTCCTGGGTCGACGCGGACGGCGACCTGCTCGTGTCGGAGGGCGATGCCTTCCGGATCACGGGGGACACGGAGCCCCTCCCCGCGTCGACGACGTTCCTCTTCGAACTCCGGTGGTCCGACGGTCTCGTGGTTGGCGCCAGCGCCTGGGCGACCCTCTGAGTCGGCGTCACACGATGTGCGTCGGGATATCCTCGAGCTCGCGGTCGCAGTACTTGCACACGACACGCAGGGGGCTTTTCCCGCGGACGAGGAACTCCGACTCGACGGGCTCGCGGGCGTTCGAGATGCAGTTCGGGTTCGCGCATCGGAGGATTCCCAGCGCGCGGTCCGGAAGGGTGACGCGCCGCTTCTCCGCGACGTTGTAGTTGCGGATCACGTTCACCGTGGCGGTGGGCGCAATCAGCGCGATCTTGTCGATCTCCCTCGTGCCGAGCTCCCGGTCCTCGACCTTCACGATGTCCTTCCAGCCCATCGCCTGGCTCGGCACGTGCATCGCCACGGTCACGGTCGACGAGACGCTGTCACCGATCCCCAGGATCTTCAGGACCTTGAGCGCCATGCCGGCGGGGATGTGGTCGATCACCGTGCCGTTGCGGATCGGTGTGACGCGGAGCTCCTTCACGCCGGGCCTCCAAGGATCAGGTCGAGCAGCGCCATCCGCACGGGTACGCCGTTGAACGCCTGCTTGAAGTAGACCGCGTGCTTCGTCCGGTCGACCTCCGCCGCGATCTCCGACGTGCGAGGCAAGGGGTGCATGATGATCAGATCGCGCTTCGACTCCCGAAGGAGGCCCGCATCCACCCGGTAGGACCCCGCGACCGTCTCGTACTCCTGGGGATCCGGGAACCGCTCCTTCTGGATCCTCGTGACGTACAGGACGTCGGCCTCGCGGATGACGTCCTCGAGATGGTGGGCCATCTTGAACGACAGGCCGCGTTCCTTCACGTGCTCGATGATCTCGCGCGGCATCTCGAGCGTCGGCGGGCTCACGAACGCGAGGGTGGCCCCGAGGTCGGCGAGCGCGTAGGCGAGGCTGTGGACCGTCCGGCCGTACTTCAGGTCGCCGACCAGGACGACGTGCTGGCCCTCGATGGCCCCCTTCTCGTCCCAGATCGTGTACAGGTCTAGGAGCGTCTGCGTCGGGTGCTGGCCTGCGCCGTCGCCCGCGTTGATCACGGGCTTGTCGGAAAACTCCGCCGCGAGGCGCGCGGCGCCCTCCTGCGGATGTCGCACGACGATCGCGTCGCTGTACGCCTCGACCATGCGGATCGTGTCCGCGAGGGTCTCGCCCTTCGCGACGGAGGTCCCCTCGACCCCGGCGAAGCCGAGCGCGCGTCCGCCCAGGCGGCTCATTGCGCTCTCGAACGACAGGCGCGTGCGCGTGGAGGGCTCGAAGAACAGGGTCGCGAGGATTCGCCCCTCGAGGGACCGGGAGACCTTCTTCCCGAGGGCGTAGGGCACCATCCTCCGCGCGGCCTTCAACACGGTCTCCACGTCCGCCCGCGACAGGTCGCGGACGGACAGGATGTCCCTCCCCCGGAACCCGGACATCGGGGCCGATATCAGGGGGAGCGATTTAAGCCTACGGGATTCTCGCAGGGACGATGCAAAACGCGGGGCCGCGGCCCTCCCCCGCGGCCTCCCCCACTACCGCTCCGACTCCCTGCGCCCCAACCGGGTGACGTTCGACGGCAGCACGACAATGCCGCCCTCGGACCCCATGTACTTCTTCCAGTCCCGGCTGTGTTTCTGCGCCTGCTTCGCGCGTTCGACCGCAATCGTCGCGACGACCTGCTTCACGACCTGGTCGACGTCCACGCCGAGCACCTGACGGAACAGATACTTCACGCGGTCGCGGTCCATGGCGTCCGAAGGCCACCAGGCCGCCCGTATATGAGAAAATTGTCAACCGTCTCAGGACCGAGAGCGTCCGACGGCGGGCCGGGAGGCGCGGAGATGGCAGGATTTGTCAAGGCGTCCCGGACGCGTTGAAAAGGCCCCCGCCCACGTGAGGGATAAAGAAATAGGCAGGACGAGGGTTTCTCGGCCTGCCTGTGGGTTGTGGAGGAGGGGTTTAATCGTCAGATCGTAGGCTCGACGACGTCCACGGCCTTCCAGTCGCCTCCGAAGTCCTTCGTGACGCCCGTCGCGAGCTGGAACCGCACGCGGAGCCGGCCGTTCTCGAAGAAGATGTAGGCGTTCTTCAGCTGGGACATGTAGAGGGAGATTCGCTTGCCCTTCTGCGTGAGCGCGCGCTCCGTGCAGCGGATGAGCCCGGCGCGCTCGAGCGCGTGGATGCGACGGTAGCACGCGGCGATCGGGATCGCGTATTCGCGGCTCAGGTCGATCGCGGACCGCGGCTTCTTGAACGTCGCGACAAGGATCTTCGCCGAGTACTCGTCCGTCACGAGTCTCGACGCTTCCAAGGGGTCCGTAGCCGTCGCCTCCTCGTTGTAAGGAAGCAACGTGTCGGATGGCTATTTAACCGGGGGGAGACGATTATCCGCGGTGATTTTCAACCCTGAAATCACGCCGGGGGCAGGGGCGAGGCGCGCCTCACGGGCTGCAACAGCCGCCGCCGTCCGCGCCGTCGGCGCACCCGCAGCCGTCCCCGCAGCCGCCCTCGTGGGCCTTCGAGAGCATGGGGAGGACCACCGGGGCCGGTTCCGCCGCAGGGGTCGTGGGTGGCGCGGGCTTCGTGCGGTTCGCGAGGAGTTCGATGAGCGTGCCCATAGGATCCGCCACCGCGACGAGAGCCCTGCCACGTTATCAATGTGTCGTCACGTGAGGTGGCGTTTGACACGCTCCTCGAAGGCGTTCCGAGGCATCGCGCCGACGACCTGGTCGACGAGCTTGCCGCCGCGGAAGAACAGGATCGTCGGGATGCCCATGATCATGAACGACTGCACGGTCCGGGGGTTCTCGTCGCTGTTCACCTTCGCAAACGTCACCCGGCCCGCGTACTTCCTCGCGAGCTCCTCGACGATGGGCGCGATAGCCCGGCAGGGCGCGCACCACTCCGCCCAGAAGTCCACGACGACGTAGGGGCTCTCCTTGACGACGTGGTCGAAGTCCGAGTCCGTGACCTGAATCGGGTGATCCATCGAGGATGACCTCGGCTACTCCCTGATGTCCGTCTCATATAAAGTTCGGCGGACGGTCGGCATGGCGCGGTGTCGGGTCCGTGCCTCCGGACCGTCCGCGAGGCGTCTCCGTTCCGTGATAATCGCAGCACTTATATAGAAGCCCTCGTATAGACGCGCAGGACTTCACATGATGGCCGGACAGCCGATTATCATCCTCCGGGAAGGCACGGGGAGGGAACAGGGCAGGGGCGCGGCGACGAACAACATCGCGGCCGCACGGGCGGTCGCGGACGCCGTTCGGTCGACCTTGGGCCCGAAGGGCATGGACAAGATGCTCGTCGATTCCCTCGGCGACGTGACGATCACGAACGATGGCGTAACGATCCTCAAGGAGATCGAGGTCGAACATCCCGCGGCGAAGATGCTCGTGGAGGTCGCGAAGACCCAGGACGACGAGGTCGGTGACGGTACGACGAGCGCCGTCGTCATCGCGGGCGAACTCCTGAAGCAGGCGGAGAGCCTGATCGAGCTGGAGGTCCACCCAACCGTCATCGTCGGCGGCTACCGGCTCGCGGCCGCGGAGGCCGGACGCCGGCTCAAGGACATCGCGTTCGACGTCAAGCGGAGCGACGAGAAGACGCTGCGGTACATCGCGGCGACGGCGATGTCCGGACGGAGCGTCGGCAAGGAGGCCGAGTTCCTCGCGGAGATCGCGGTGAAGGCGGTCCTGTCCGTTGTCGAGGAGGTCGCGAGCGAGCTGCGCGCGGACGTCGACAACGTCCTCGTCCAGAAGAAGCATGGAGGCAGCCTCCGCGACACGACGCTCATCGACGGAATCGTCCTCGACAAAGAGAAGGTCCACCCCCGGATGCCGAACTTCGTGAAGGACGCGAGGATCGCCCTCGTGAACCGCGCCCTCGAGGTCAAGAAGACGGAGGTCAGCGAGGAGATCAAGATCCGCGACCCGAAGAAGCTCCAGGAATTCCTCGAGGAGGAGGAGAAGGGCCTCCGGACGATGGCCGAGAAGGTCCAGAAGTCCGGGACGAACGTCGTCCTGTGCCAGAAGGGGATCGACGACCTCGTCCAGCACTTCCTTGCGAAGGCCGGAATCTACGCGGTCCGGCGCGTCAAGGAAAGCGACATGAAGAAGCTCGCGAAGGCCACGGGCGGACGCATCGTCACGAACCTCGACGACCTGACGTCGAAGGAACTCGGCCGCGCGGACCTCGTGGAGGAGCGCAAGGTCGGGACGGACGACATGACGTTCGTCACGGGATGCAAGAAGGCGCGCGCGGTCACGGTCCTGGTCCGGGGCGGCACGGAGCACGTCGTCGACGAGGCGGAACGGATTCTCCACGACGCGCTTCGCGTCGTCTCGGCGACCCTCGAGGACGGCAAAGCCCTGGCCGGCGGGGGCGCCGCGGACATCGAGTTGTCCCTTGCGCTCAGGGACTACGCGTCGACGGTCGGCGGCCGCGAACAGCTCGCGATCGAGGCGTTCGCCCGGGCCCTCGAGATCGTGCCTCGCACGCTCGCGGAGAACGCGGGCCTCGACGGGATCGACGTCCTGATCAAGCTCCGATCCGCCCACGGCAAGAAGGGCGGCAAGGCCGCCGGCGTCGACTTCCTCGCGCCCGAGCCGAAGGACATGGTCGAGGCGCACGTGATCGAACCGCTCCGGGTGAAGAAGCAGGCGCTCGAGTCCGCGACGGATGTCGCGGCAATGATCCTACGAATCGACGACGTGATCGCGTCGAAGAAGAGCCCCCCGATGCCCAAGGGCGGCGGCGACGAGCACGGCCCGGGCATGGGCGGAATGGGTGGCATGGGCGGAATGCCCGGGATGTAGACGGTCAGGCTTCGCCGAACGCCAGGCGCGCGGCAATCCGTTCGCGGGCGGCGGCCGCCGCTTCGTCGCGGTCGACCCTCGAGCCGACCTGCACGACCTCCGTGCGATACCCGGGACCCTTCCCACCGACCCTCGCGGACACGGGTTCCAGCCTCAGCCACCACGCGAGCCCCGGGGCGGACACGATCCTCGCGCCTTCCCGACGTCGCGTCCGGAGGACCCGGATCCGGACCTCGCGTCCGTCCTCCCCGAGGACCGACCGCACTTCCTTCTCCACGTGGTCCATCGGCTGGACCGCGAGGAGGCGGAAGCTCCGCCCACGGCGTCGGAGCAGCCTCGGGACCAGCAAGAGGGCTGCGAACACGAGCAGGAACGTCGCGAGGGACAGGAGCACGCCCGCGAACAGCGCGCCGTCGCCGCCCATCGCCAGGACGGAACCGACGCCGAGGAACTCGACCGCTACGGCGCCGGCGAGGAACCCGATGAGGATCCGCACGTTGTCGGCGTAGTCCCACCGCCCCGCCTCGGGCACGTCACGCCTCCTCGACGAGGAGCGCGCCGAACTTCCCTCGGGTCACCTCGAGGCCGAAGCTCGTGCGGCGAACGAAGCAGTCGAGCGCACGCACGCGCACACCCGGGGCCACGCGCCCGCGGTCGACGAGTCCGACGTCCTCGTCCCACAGGACGAACCGGCACGCACCGCTGCCGTCCCGCAGGTCGAGGTTCACGACGCGCCCGCGCGAGCCGTCCTGGCGGGTGAACTCGCGGACCGAGGAGACGGAGACGACCTCCGCGCGCAGGCTCACCTCCGCCCCCTCCTCGAGGTCCGCGATTCGAGCGAACGACGCGACGCTTCGCCCGAGCCGTTCGACGACGAGCGACGACGCCACGTCGCGGTCCACGAGACCGCCCCACTCCGCGACCGTCGCATCGACGCGCGTCTCGAACTCCTGCGGGGAGAGCAGGTCCCGCACCTTCTCGTACTGCGCCCGGGACACAGCCCGCGACGATGCAGGGGCCGCGGAAAGCCTTTGCGGGCCTTCCTTAGGCCCCGACCTTCCCAGACGGCTCTCGGCGGGGGTCCGTCCCCGTCGAGGGGGCGAGCGGGGCCGCGCTCGGCAGCGCGTCGCCGAGGGTCAGCAGGACGAGGGCCACGAGGGCGAGTTCGATGAAGTAGAAGTCCGCCAGGAGGCGCCCGGCCAGGAAGAGGACCAGGAGACCGTTCGCGACGTGCACGCGCCCGGAGCCCTTCGCGGCGACGAGGGCGTACAGGAACGCGCCCACGGCCACGAGGTACACGGGGAACGGCAGGACGACCTGGAACCCGAGGGACCAGTACCCGATGAGGGGCAAGATGTCGGGCCGGGCGGCGGAGAGCGCCGCGAGGGTGCCCACGGCCGCGATCGGGACGACGAGGTCCCTCCAGGCGACGCGACGGCCCGCGAGCGTCGGCGCGACGAACGCCGCCGCGACCGCGAACGTCTCGCCGATCCGGTACACCTCCGCCCGGGCGGGGCCGTTCGCCCCGAGGGTCGCGAGCGCGTCCCCCGCACGGAGGTACAGCGAGGCCGCATACGCCGCGAGCACGAGCACGGGGAAGGCGACGCGCGCCAGGTGCACGGCCACGACCGCGTGCCGTCGAGGGGTCGCCGCCGCCCACGGCCTCGTACGCTGTCGCCGGACGTCGCGCAGGACGAGCCAGGCCATCAGAACGGCCGCGAACAGGTCTGCCGCGACGACGATCGGGGGTGCGGACGCCCCGAGGAGGTGGACGGCGACGAGGACCGGTATCCACAGGACGATCGCGTACCCGAGCCGATCGGAACGCCGGAGCAGGACGTCTCCCACCGCGGCGAGGACGAGGATCGAGAGGAGGTACCCGAGGTTGTACGCGACCGTGCCGACGAGGACGAGGTCGACCGCGACCTGCTCCCGCGCCCACGCGGGGAACGAACCCGTCATCCGGTTCAGGATCCTCAGGATCAGGAACTCCGCGGCCACCGCGAGGACGAGGAACCTCGTCGCGGCCGGCAGCAGGCTATCCGACCACGCCGCAGGTCGGGGGGGCTTCGTCTCCAACCCTGGGCACCTCCGCGATCTGTTCCGGCACGACGCCGAGCGCCGCCACGTCCGTGTCGACGACCGAGCGCGCCACGTCGACGAGGGCGAGGACGAGGCTCCCCGGGGCCCGCTCCGCCAGCGCGCCGCGGTACGCGCCGAGCCAGCGGCCTAGGTGGTCCCGCAGGAACGCCGCGTGGGCCTCCCGGCACACCGCGGCCTCGTCCGGCCGATCGCTCCCGAGCGCGACGGATTCCTTCAACGAAAGCAGCGCGAGGAACTCCAGCTCGGCGACCATGTGATCCGGGCGCTCGCCCGCCGCCCGCACGCCGAACGCCCGGAGGAAGCCCGAGACGTCCGCGAGGGCGGTCAGCCCCTGCATCGCGGGCACGTAGGAGGCTTCGTGTGCGGCTACGGCGCCCTTCAGCACGAGCTCCGTGTGCTCCTGGGCAACCGCGCGACGTGTCCTCGGCACGTCCCGGAGGACGGTCCGGACCTTCGCGACCGCGGAACCGATGCGGCCGAGGCCGGTGGACCCCGATGCGAGATGCTCCAGGCGGTCGAGCGCGTCACCGTCGAGCGCACGCGTCGGGTCGGCGAGGAGGCGGGCCGCCAGACCATACAGCTGCGAACCCACAAGGAGGTCCCCGCCCGTCCGGAGCGCGACGGCGCTCATGGGCCCTCCGGGCGCCTCGGCCTGCGCCGGCTCGCATGGAGGATCAGGACGGACGACGTGATCGCGAGGACGGCGACCGTGACGAGGATGCGCGCGCCGACATCCGACTCGAGGGGCGGGCGCACACGGAGCGTAAGCCACGTGCTGACGGACTTCCGCGACCCGACGTTCCCGACCCCGCCGTCCCACGCGGCGAGCGCGACGACGTTCCCATCCTCGATGGGCACGTCCTGCCCGTCCAGGGACGCCTTCGGACGCGCGATCACGACGGACCACCGGCCGTCGGACCAGACGCCCCGGCCGATCGCGTTCTGGACGGCCTGCGTCGTGATCGTCGTGAAGCCCTCCGCGACCGCGTCCTCGACGGGGGTGACCTTGAGCGGCTGGGAGAACGGGTTCCCGAGCGTGTAGCCGACGAGGAACAGGCTCGCGTTCTGGGAGAACGCGTCGGGCAGCGCGTACGGAGGCTGGCCCATCGCGTACGGGTAGTAGTCGACCCAGAAGTTCGGGAACTCATGCTGGAGGTCGCGGAAGCCCTCCTCGATGTCCGCCTGCCAGTCCGCCTTCCACTGCATGATGTGCATCCGCGCCGTCGCGGCGCCCATGCACAGGAACGGCAGCTGGGACGCCCCACCGACCTGGATCGCGACCGCGTCGCGGAACGCCGTCTGCGAGGTCGTCCGGTTGTTCACGGTGCCGTCGGCCCAGACGATGCGGAAGGCGATGTGGGTCTCGTTGTTCAGGGATCGCACCTCGAGGCTCGGGATCGCCGGGACGTCGAGGGTCGGCCGGATCGAGACCTGGCCGGAGAGCGGGACGCTCACGGGAGTCGCGGAGGCCCACAGGTCCGATACCGGGTCCGTGACGGGGAGCGCGCCCGGCACGGGCGCGCTGCGAAGCTCCGTCCCCGCCGCGGAGAAGCGCGGCATGAGCCCGGCGTACTGCAGACCCGTGAGGGCGAGCGCGAGGACGAGGAAGCCGACGAGGAGGGCCTGCCCCTCGCCCCCGAGCGCGCGGGCGTCAGGTGATGTTATGGCGGTACACCCCCTGCGCCGCGTCGTAGAAGGGCCTCACGACGGCGGGCTCCTGGATCGGGACGCGGACGACCTCCGCCCCCGCTACATCGAAGCCGACCGCCTCGCCTCCCTGCAGCTCGAACCGGGTGACGATCTTGTCCGTGCTGACGGCGAGGAGGAACACCGCGCGGAGCTCCGGCTCGAGACCCTGACGCATGCGGTTGTACGTCGCGACGGCCGCGTCCGCGGCCGGCCCGAACATCTGCCGCAGGAACTTCGCGTCCGCATGGATCGGCGGCACGTAGAACATGTTCGGTTCGAGGCCGAGCTGCGGATAGAGCGGGAGCGCGACCTTCTTCACGTGGACGAGGTAGTCGATCGGATTCGTCGGGTCCGCGTCCTGGGGGCGGCTGATGTACCCGACCGTGCGGATCTTCCCGATGCAGTTCCGCATGCACCGGGGCTGGATCCCCATCTCGACGGCGGGGTAGCAGAAGATGCACTTCTCGGAGACGCGCGTGACGTGGTTGTACATCGCCCGCTTGTAGGGACACGCCCGAACGCACTCCCGGTACCCGCGGCAGCGCTCCTGATCGATCAGGACGATGCCGTCCTCCTGGCGCTTGTAGATCGCCTTCCGCGGACACGCGGCGACGCACGCCGGGTACGTGCAGTGCATGCAGATCCGGGCGAGGTAGAAGTTCCAGATCGCGTGGGGGATGCTCAGGTGGTGGTCGGCTGGCTCGAGGACCGCGTTCGTTTCGTCCTCGCCGCGGTTCGGGTAGGCCCAGTCGATGTCCTCGGGCCGCCAGCCTTCGACGCGCTCCCCCGGAGGCGCCTTCTCGAAGATCGTCGGGCTCTGGAGCGTCGGTGTGCCGGAGCTCGTGTCCCACACCGCGGGCCCGCTCTTGTCGAGGATGCGCACGTCCCAGCCGAGCGGGTAGGACCCCCAGGGCTTCGTCTCCACGCTGTTCCAGAACATGTACTCCTGGCCCTTCCCCGATGTCCACAGGGTCTTGCACGCCATCGTGCATGTCTGGCAGCCGATGCACTTGTTGATGTCGAAGACGGCGCTGATCTGGCGCTGGGGTCGGGTCTCCGGGTACTCGTACGTCATGTCGCGGTTCAGCTGCCAATTCCAGACGTTCGGCACTCAAGCACCTCCGTAGTCGCCGGCGAGGTAGCGGAGCATCGCCGCGTTCTCGTACGTCGGCCGGAAGCCCTTCCACGCGGGGTCCCAGAGGCCCACGCCGCCGATCCCGCCGTCCTCAGCCTTCGAGATCACAACGAAGGACTCCTTCGGCGCGCCCGTCGCGCCGTACACGTCGAGGGCGAAGCCCGTTCCGATCCTCTGACCGACGTCGTCCTTCCGGACGAGGGAGTCCGTCATGAGGGTCGGCTTGAGCCAGGCGCGCGTGATCGACTGATGGCTCCCGTACCGGTAGGCGGCCTGGTAGCCCGTCCGCGGGCTCTTCGCGAGCCCGTCGGCGCGGGTCTCGTGGCCCTCGACGCTCCCGTGCGTCGACCCGTACATGTGGAACCATGCGCGGGCCGTGCCCCGCGGGATCCCCGGGTAGTATCGGGCGCGGACCTTCCATCGCATGACCCGGTAGTCGTCGGGCCGACCCTGCCAGCCCCGGAACGGGCGGTCCTGGGGGTCGCCGTCGACCCAGATGTAGTCTCCGTCCTCAATCGCCAGGACCTTCGCGTCGATCGGGTTGAGGTCGACGTACCCCTCGCCGACGTACGGCATGCGCCGATCGCGGCGGTAGAAGTCGCCGAAGGGGCCAAAGTACACCATGCTCAGGTCCTGGGACGCGGCCATCGAGTGGCAGGCGTGGCGGTACTTCGGGGTGTACAGGATGAATCCGTAGCCACGGGACGCGAGCGGGTGCTGGGTCGCCTTCACGGCAGCCCAGGACTTCACGACGTTCCGCACCTGGCGCGTCTCCGTCGAGAGGTCGTTCGGATCGAGCCCGTAGTCCGCGGGGCCCTTCGGCCGCAGGGCGGGGTGTGCACCCCCGTCCACGATGACGGCGGGCTCGTAGAACGTCGCGTCGACCGTCTCCCGGAACACGGGCAGGTTCTCCCCGGCGTTGATCCACTCGTCCTCCTCGCGGTAGAACTCGAGCCGGCCCGTCTTCGTGTACCACGGCTTCGACTCGTTGATCTGCTCCCACCCCGTGAGGCGGGGGCTCGTCCGGAGGAGCATGTACTTCGGGATGCCCTGGCGACAGGAGTCGAGGAGATCGGTGAACTGGTAGCCGCGCAACGCGTTGCTCGCATTCATGACGCGTTGTCCGTACGCGACCGTGTCGAGCAAGCCGTCCGGCGTTCGGAGGGACCAGGCGTCGGCGAACCGGGCGTCGCCCGTGATCTGCGCGAGCTTCTCTGCGACCCCGATGTACGTCTCGAGATCGTCCCGGACGTCCGCGAGGGGCGGGAGGGGCGTCGGGACGATCGCCTGGAGGAACGGGTTCGTGCACGCGCCGTAGAGGTCCGGGATCTTCCGCTCGAGCCACGCCGGGACGCCCAGGACGATGTCCGCGTACTCGCACGTCTTTGTCCAGAACCACTCGTTCACGACGATCATCTCGATCTTCGGGAGGGTGTTCACGATCGTGTCGTACGCCCACTTCGCGTTCCCGAGGATCGAGTTCCCGTTCACCCACCACGCGGTCTTCGTGGGCGTGGGCATGTGCGTCTGCCCCGTGAACTGCGTGTTCCCCACGCGGAGCGGACGGTCGCTGTAGTTGTAGTAGTGTGCCGACTCCCCGTGGCGGTACGTGCGCACGCGCGCGGGTCGAGCGGGATCCATCTCGAGGTTGAACGGATCCTCGGCCGCCCACTGGCCGACGCCGTTGAACACCTCGATGCGGTAGTTGCCCGCGTAGCTACCGACCTCCCCGCCGAATCGTCCTTCGCTTCCCGTCAGGCAGGCGATGAGGAAGATCGCCCGGTCCTTCAGGTCGTTCGTCCAG
>JBQTHW010000202.1:0-6126 GCA_052389495.1 Methanobacteriota archaeon
TTCGTGGCGTCCGGGTATGTTTCGGATTCGCGACGGGACCGCCTTCCACTTTCTCGAGTATGGGGCCACAGCCTCCAGGAACCGCCGAACATCGTTGCGGGATGTCACCTGAATCCGGAGGACACCCTGAGCCGGCCTCAGCCGGGCGAACACATCGAAACGCCTCAGAGCGAGCATCATCCGAAGATTCTTTCCCCGCTCGGCGGAAATCATGAATTCGATATCTGCGTGTTCGTACGTCACCGGCCCTTTGCGTGACTTCTTTACGGAAATGCAACCGTCCGAGTCCATTACTGCGGCAAGGAAGCCTCGCAGCGCGTCGTCGTCAAGCCGCAGAAGATTTCCGAAATCGTTCGAAACCAGCCACTCGTAAACGTACGCCAGCAGATTGGAGCCACGATGCATGTGGTAAGACGATGTGCGGACGCCCCTCCCGCGAATCGTCGACGTCATCCTGCGCGCATGCATTCCCCATGGTCGGGAAGATACAACCTTCGTCGCGCGAAGCAGCCGCTGAATGTACGCGAGGTGAGCCCTGGACTGGAAGACGCTGACGCTTGAATGGCGGGAGTCGACGGAGACGTGACCATCCCCCACGACGAATCCCAGGATGTACGCCAGTTCGGGGGTGATTCTTGCGACCTTAAGCAACTCCGTCGACCGGCTCCGTCCATAGGCGAACGGCCGGGTCTTCCATGCGTCGTACAGATCGAGGTCCCGAAGAATTCGTCGGAACTGATGAACGCGCAAAGCATCTCGTCCGGATAGCGCCTCGCGGCGCAGGCCGTACACGCGGTTGATGGATGCCAGGCTGGAATACTTCCTGCTCAGCTGGGTGCGCAACTCGCGTTTGTCCATCTCTCGAGGTTGTACAATCCAGTCCCCGGGAATGATGTCCAGGAGGAAGACCGGTTCGGAGCGCTCGGGAATCCTCTGCAGTGCCACGAGGCGATCCCTCGGGCGGAAATCCTGCATGGGTTTCCATGCCAACGTCTCCCCATCGAGGACGAGGTGGTCGGGTGTCAGTCGGAGTTCGAAGCCGGAGTCGAGCGTCACACGCAGCATGGGGCCGCTGTACTTGCGCCGGGTGATAAGGGAGACCCTCGGCGCAATCGTGCCCAGCGAAGACAAGTCGATGGCCGCAGTGCGTCCATGAAGCCGTGCGACTTCAATCGCGTGGCCACCGGCGGATGCGGCACTCGCACGCAGTCCGTCATAGAGGGCGCCCACTCTCGTCGGCACCCCCTCGATCAGGACCTCCGACGTGGGGTGCAGGCAGGCAAGCCCCTTGTCCGCGAGGACCAGGGCGCCGGCCTCGAGGGTCCAACGTCCCTCGCCGAATTCATCTCGGACCGCACTGGCCGTAAGCCCCGCAGCCGTTGCCGCCTTGCCCGTTGCGTAGATTCCACGCGGAGAAAGTCGACTCATGTAGGAGAGCAATTCGCTCTTCCCCGTTCCCGGATCGCCAACCAATACCAGATGGATATCTCCACGAATTCGACGACCATCCGGCATCACCTTGGGAACTCCGCCGAAGAGCTGCAATGCGAGCGCCTCCTTCTCCGTGTGCATCCCGTAGATGGAGGGCGCGATCGAGTTCACCATCATCCGGAAAAGGTCCGGATTCGAGCCTGCTTCCCTTATCTTCCGCTCGTCCTCCTCCGTGACCTCAATCTCCTCGAACTCGACCTGCTCCATCTCGACGGAGTTGACGTCGACGAAGATGTCGAAGAGCGTCGATTTCGCACCGGGCCGGCCCTTCTGGACGCTCCTCAAGATTCCGTTCAGGATGAGCCGCTGCCCCGGCGTGATGTGACCCGTCAGGTCGTCCTCAACGTACGCCGTGAGGCGTTGCGGTTCCTCGCCGCCCCGGAGGCCCTCCGGGGACTCCTGGACCTCAATCTTCTGCGTGTCGAGGAACAGGGACGTCTCCGTGAGGAGCTTGAACTTCGTCGCGCTCGCAGAACGCTTGCAACCTCCTTGCTCCTCGTAGCACTCGAGGGGCTCGCGGAAGCTTTGTCCGTCCTGCTCCTCCTTCAGAATCGTCCCGCAGCGGAGGCACTGGAACAGCGCGCCGACCACGCGAGGCCGCACCTCGGTCGACTTGCGCACGAGACCTTCGACCGTGAGGTACTGCCCGAGGTGCTTCGCCCTCAGGTCCCGGATCTGAACGCGCCTGTCCCTCGGGAGCCCCTTGATTCTGAGGTGAATCTGGAGGACCTCCTCCCCCGGCGGGCTGAGCCGGCGGATCGCCTCCTCCCCGGCCGTCAGGACGTTCAGCGGGTGCCGCAAGAGGTAGATCGCCATGTCCGTGTCGAAGCGATTCAGCTCGTCGAAGGGAACATCGAGGCTTCGCTCCTCGGGATAGTGGTCCGCCACGGAGATGATCTTGGATCCGTAGCCCAGCTCGTCGAAGAACTCCTCCCACTTCGCGATCAGCTCTTCCTGAGGAAACTCGACGAGCAGATCTCTCCCCCGCCCCCGGCCGGGCGGCGCAACATCCGGTGCGCTCATATCCCTTTGAGTGCTCCTTCCACTGACGCCCGCGTCGCGCGCGAGTTTAGGTGGAAGCGTTTCCACTGGAGTCTCGCGCGGGCGATCACGCACATCGCGAGAAGCCGCACGCGCCGCACGTCGCGCACGCTTCCCGGTGGACGAGGTCCGATCCGCATTCCGGGCATGTGTCGGGCGCCTTCGCCTCCCTCCGTGACGACGGGAGATCGCCGCTCCGCGTCGGAGGTCGCACGGCCCCGTTCCCCGCACGTCCCCAGGGCGATGGAGGGTATACGCCTTCCCGGGAGGGGTGGCGAAAAGTACCCGCCGCCGCGAGGCGCGCAATCGCGGCGTGAGGCTCAAATATCCGTCCCCTCGTTCGCCCGGCTCCGGGATGGGATGAACGCCGACGAGCTGAGCGAGCGAGTGCTCCACAACTCCTTCGAGCAGCTCCGCCTCCAGGAGGTCCAGCTGCTCCTGTCGGAGAAGCGCACCTCCCTGTCGACCTTGCGCACGGGGGTCGCGGTCCTCTCCCTCCCGATGTCCGTCGTCTCGTTCCTCGTCGCGACGTCCCGGTTCTGGAACATCGTCGACGTCCTGTACCTCATGGCGCCGCTCCTCGCGTTCTGCGCGACGCTCGTCGTGATCGGATCGTACCTTGTGATGCGGGCGATCGTCCGCGTCCAGTCGTACGACATCAAGATCGAGAGCGTCTCGAGCGAGGATGCCCGCGTCCGCGAGCTCGTGCGCCTGAACCCGGAGGACGAGCGAAGGTTCTTGCCGCGAGCCCGCGTTCTCCGACGGGATGGAGCTCCCTGAGGAGCTCGACGCGTTGCGGCGGTTCCACGGCCACCTCGGCGTGTACGTGACCCTCGGCCTGCGCATGGGGGCGATCGGCCGGCGCCTCCTGGGGCCGTACAAGGGCCTCCGCGCCGTCGTGCGCAGCCGCCCGGAGCCGCCGATGCTGTGCGTCGTCGACGGCGTCCAGTTCTCGAGCGGCTGCACGATGGGGAAGGGCAACATCGCGATCGCGGCGGCGGAGGAGCCCGAGGTCCTGTTCGAGAAGGACGGCCGCCGGGTCCGCGTCGCCCTGCGGCCGGGCTGGCGGCAGCGGATCGACCGCGAGATGTCGAAGGAGGCGGAGCTCGAGCAGTCCCGGTTCTACTTCGGGCTCGACGAGGCCGAGCTGTTCGACGTCGAGGCCGCCTGATTCACGATCCCGCGACGGTCCACGCGACGGCCGACGGGACGTGGACCCAGACGCCCTCGCCCGGGTCGAGGACCTCCGAGTCCGCGAGGGCGCGCGTTCCGTACGGCGCGGCCGCGTCGACGCCGACGACCGCGTCGGCCCCCGTCGTCGCCTTCACGAGGCCCACCGTCACGAGCGCCGCGAACCCGGGAAGCGAGACGAGGTTCCATCCCGCGCACAGGTCGACCCGCGCGGTCGAGGCCACGAGCCCGACGACGAGCAGCGCGCCGGGCGCAGTCGCGTTGAGCCAGAAGCCCCGGCCGGCCGGCAGGGCGAACGCCGCCGCCTCCGAGGGGATCGACGAGGACCACGGGGACGTCGCGGCGCAGCCGTCGTACGACCACGCGGACGCCCATGCGAGGGGCCCCGCCATCGCCGCGAGGGACGGGTCCTCCGCGTCGACGGGCATCCCGAGGAGGTTCGTGCCCGCCGCGACGGCGATCCGCAGCTTCGCCGCGAGGACCCCGCTCCGAGCGACGTTGCCCGCCGCGTCGGCGGCCTCGACCCAATAGAAGAAGTCCGACGGGTTCGACTCGCCCGCGCCCGGGTCGACGAACGCGTATATCGCCGCGCCCGTGGCGGGGATCGGGCCGCTCACGTCCGTCCTGACGCCCTGCGCGGACGTCGACCGGACCACGCGGTACGTCGTCGCGCCGCCGAACAGGCTGTCGTCGAACGCCTTCGCCCACGTCACCTCCATGTCCGCGCGCGCGTTCACGAGGCGCGCGCCCGTGACGCGCGCCGTCGCCGGCGGCGTGACGTCCGGTCCGGCGGACAGGACGACGAAGCACGACGCCTCGTACGGCCCCCAGTTCCCGGCCGCGTCGTGGGCGTGGACCCAGACGCATGCCGCGCCGGGGGCGATCGCGAGGGCCGCGGACCAGGTGACGTTCTCGACGGCCGTGTCGAACGCGAAGTCGGTCGGGTCGAGGGGCGTCCCGCTCCCGCTCTCCGCGGGCGTGGGCTCCGAGGCCGCGAGGAAGAACTCCGCGCCCGCGACGACGCCGGCGCCCGACGCCCGGTCGTCCGCCGTCGCGTTGAGGCGTGTCGGCGTGCCCGCGCCGGGCGGGTTCGGCGCGACCCGCACGCTGCCCGCCCAGACGGTCGGGCCCGCGACGTCGCCCGAGGTCCTGCGGATCGAGAGGAAACCGTCGGACTCGTCGTCGCCGGTCAAGGCCGGCGTCCCCGAGTCCCGCGCGACGATCCGCACGACGTACCGGTCCCCGTTCGGCACGGAGCCGATGTCCCACGCATACGAGCGCGAGGATCCGGGAAGCGTCGCGATCGGCGTCCACGTCTGCCCGCCGTCCCCGCTGTACGTGAGGTCGAACGTCGCGATCGGCGCGCTCCCCGCGGTCGCCGTCCAGTCGATTGTGATCGTCGGGCCCGCGAACGTCCCGCCCACCGGGGACGTCAGGGCGACGTCCGGGTGGTCCCGGTCCAGCGCGGAGGCCGACGTGCCCAGGAGCCACCGCACCGCGTTGTCGACGACCGCCGCGCGCGTCGCGCTCGTCGGGCGGGGGTCCGACCCCGTCGCGTCGAGCCCCGTGACCTCGAAGGCGAAGTAGACGAGGCGCGAAGGGGTGCCGCCCCAGCTCCCCACGCCCGCCGAGCCGTTCGCCGCGGAGGAGACCCAGCGGAGCCCGACGGGGCGCCCGCCGCACGACGTCGGCACGACGAGGTCGCCCTGCCAGACCGTCGTCGCCGTCCCCCCGACGGACGCCGGCGTGAGGACGTCGACCGCCCCGCCGCGGCGATGCGCGAGGTACTCGATCGGCGTCGTGTACGGCCCGCTGATCGGGTCCGACGCGATACCGCGGACCCGGGCCGCGCTCGTCGGGTCGCAGCTGAAGCCCGCCTTGAGGACGCCCCGCACCCAGGCGGCCCCGTCGAGGCTGAAGAACTGGGACGACGTGTCGGCGAGCGCCCACGCGGTGTCGTGGGACGACACGAGCAGCCGCCCGCCGCCGTCGACGTAGCGCTTCACGAGGTCCCGCTCCGCTGCGTCGAAGGGCGGGTACTGCTCGAGGCCGACCTGCCACAGGACGGCCCGGTGCGCCTGCAGCACCCCGACGGGCGGCAGGCCCGCGTCCTCGTTCCTCCATCGGGACCACGTCCATCCGTTCGCGTCGAGCGCGTTCGCCCACGCCGCCTCGCGGGCCGCCGGGAACGAGTCGTCCCCGATCACGAGCAGGAGGTCTCCGAAGGCCTGCGTGCGGAACCGGTAGTGGCGGCCCGCGTTCGTGTCGCGCGTCTCCTGGTCGTGCCGGTCGCGCGCGACGACGTCGTAGAAGTACGTCGTGTCGGGCTGCAGCCCCGCGAGGGTCGCGTCGTGGACCGTGCGGAGGTCCGTGGACTCGGAGGAGGCGGAGAGGGCCGTCGGC
>JBQTHW010000203.1:0-7771 GCA_052389495.1 Methanobacteriota archaeon
CCCGATGATCGTCGAGGGCCAGGTCCACGGCGGCGTGCTCCAGGGGATCGCGCAGGCCCTGTGGGAGGAGGCCCGCTACGACTCCGACGGGAACCTCCTCACGTCGACGTTCCTCGAGTACGGGATGCCGTCCGCCGCGGAGGCGCCGCCGATCGAGACGGAGCGGACCGTCACCCCGACCCCGCTCAACCCGCTCGGGGCGAAGGGCGTCGGCGAGGCGGGGACGATCGCGGCGCCCGCCGCCGTCGTGAACGCCGTCGTCGATGCGCTCGCGCCGCTCGGGGTCGACCACATCGACATGCCCCTGACCCCCGAGAAGCTGTGGGCCGTGTTCCTCGCCCGCCCCGACGGTACGGAAAAGGCATAGATACGGCGGCCGCGTTCCTGCGCCCGTGGGGGCCCCGGAGTACGTCGCGCGCCTGGCCGAGGTCGTCTCCCTGAGGCGCGCGTGCGCAACGGCGGTCGTCACGCGGACGGAAGGGTCGACCCTCGCGAAGCCGGGGTTCAAGATCCTCGTCGCGGACGACGGCAAGGTGCTCGGGGGAACCCTCGGGGGCGGCTGCCCCGAAGGACCGATCGTGGAGGTCGCCCTCCGCGCGATGCGGGACGGGGAGCCTCGCGTGCTCCGCGTCCACCTCGTCGACGCGACGAAGGCCGTGGCGGGGACGCTCGCGGACCCGAACGAGGACGAGATCTACGTCGAGACGAATTGCGGAGGGACGCTGGAAGTGTTCGTGGAACCGATGTTGCCGGCGGAGCGGCTTGTGGTGGTCGGGCAAGGCGGGAAGGACGACGTGGAGGACGCCCTCGTCCATCTCGGGAAGGCGCTCGGGCTCGAGGTCGTCGTCGTGGACCCGGCACCGGCCCTGCGCGAGGAGCCGGACGTCGTCGTGAAGGCCGCCGAACTGGACCCGACGATCCCCATCGGGGACCGGGACTACGTCGTCGTCCTCACGAAGGGGGAACGTGACGTGGCGGTCCTCGAAGCGCTGTCGAGGTCGAACGCGAAGTTCGTCGGCTTGCTGGCGAGCCGCCACCGCCTGCGGAAGAACCTCGACGACCTCCGCAAGCTCGGCGTGCGAGAGGGCTTCCTCGCCTCCCTCCACGCACCCGTAGGCCTCGACATCGGGGCGAAGACGCCCGCGGAGCTCGCCCTCGCCATCCTCGGCGATGTGATCGCGACGAAATACGGCAAGGACGTGCCTCACAAGCCGATGGAACGATGATCTCCGCGATCGTGCTCGCCGCAGGGACCTCGTCGCGGATGGCGGAGCCGAAGGCCCGCGCGGATCTCGACGGCCGGCCCCTCCTGGACCACGTCCTGGATGCCGTGCGATCGTCCCGGGCGGATGAGATCGTCGTGGTCCTCGGCCACGAGGCCGACCGGGTCCGCGAGGCGGCGCCGCTCGAGGGCACGACCGTCGTCGTGAATCCGGATTACCGGAAGGGCATGAGCACGTCGATCCGAGCCGGCCTGCGAGCGGCCCGTGCGGACTCGGCGGGCTTCCTGATCGTCCTCGGGGACCAGCCCTTCGTGTCCGCCGCCACGATCGACGAACTCATCGCGGCGCATGCGCAGTCCGGCGCCAGGATCCTCATCCCGACGTTCCAGGGCATCCGCGGGAATCCCGTCTTGGTCGACGGAAGCCTGTCCGACGAGATGGAATCGATCGCGGGGGACCAGGGGTGCCGCGCGATCTTCGGGCGCCACGCGGAGGACCTCCTCGAGGTGCCCGTGAGGGACGCCGGAGTCCTCATCGATCTCGACACGCCCGAAGAGCTCGCGCGCGCCCGCGAGGCGCTCCGGAGCCGGGAACCCCTCGCGTCGCTGGCGAGGGACTTCGCGAGGCCGCGCAGGCATCGTCATGGTCCCGCCCCGTCACGGAGTGTCGGCTCTCGTCGGAAGCCGCGCGTCGATCTCCTCGCGCTCGCCGCCGACCTGCAGGCGCGGAACGAGCCGTTCGCGCTTGCCACGGTCGTCCGGGCGGAGCGGCCAACCTCCGGGAAGCCGGGCTTCAAGGCGATCGTGCGGCCGGACCGCCGGTTGATCGGGTGGCTCGGCGGGAGCTGCGCGACCTCGGTCTTGATCTCGGAGTCCCTCGCCGCGCTCCGCGACGGCCGCGCGCGGGTCGTTCGCCTCTCGCCCTTCGCGGTCCCCGGCCCGACGCAGGACGGCGTGGTCGAGTACGTCATGGAATGCCAGAGCGGTGGTGCGATGGACATCTACATTGAGCCCCATCTTCCGAAAGCCCAGCTCGTGATCGTGGGCGATTCGCCCGTCGCGGAGGCCCTGACGAGCCTCGGCCGGATCCTCGACTACCGGGTCGTCGCCGTGGCGCCGATGGCCCCCGAGGATGCGTTCCCGGACGCGGACGAGGTCGTCCGGGACCTGGACCGGCTGGCGGCCTTGCTGGGCGGGTCGACGTACGCGGTCGTCGCCACGATGGGCCGGTACGACGAGGCCGCGCTCCGCACGATCCTCGGGTCGCAGGCGCCCTACGTGGGCCTTGTCGCGAGCCGCCGCCGAGCCGACGCGGTCCGCGCGACCTTGCGGCGGACGGGCGTTTCGGATGCCGCGCTGGAGCGGCTGCGGAGCCCCGCGGGGATCGATGTCCGCGCGCAGACCCCGGAGGAGATCGCGGTGAGCATCGCCGCCGAGATCACGCAGGTCCGTCGGGCCGCGGCCGAACTTGGCGAGGCGGCTCGCACGGTCGCGCCGGAGACGTCCGTGGCCTTTGACGTCGTGTGCGGCATGGAGGTCGACCGTGCCACGCCGCTCACGGAGGTCCGGGACGGGTCGACGTACTACTTCTGCTCCGAGGGGTGCCGCGCCCGCTTCCGGGAGGAGCCGAGCGCCTTCGCGTGAGTCCGTCAGGCGCCCTCGAGTCTCTTCCGGGCGTTGTCGAAGAAGGCGGCCGTCTTCTTGTCGATCGTCCCTTGCATGAGGCGCGCCCCCACCGACGCAATCGTGCCGCGCATCGCGACGTCGGCGGACCAACGGACGGACGTTACGCCAAGGGACTCCGTCGCGACGATCGTCGAGTCGATGTCGAAGGCGCTCCCCATCCCGGTCCCGCGGACCTGAATCCGCGCCCGCTCCGGAGGCACCCGTTCGACGACCTGGGCGGACCACTGGAACGTCCCCTTGATCAAGCCGATCCCCGACTTGACGGTGCCCTTGAACGATCGGTCGTCCACGACCTCGATCGTGTGGGGATCGTCGATGCACGTGGACAGCTGCGGCGGACTCAGGAAGAACGCGAACACCGTCTCCTGCGGGGCGCGAACGTCGAAGGTCCCCTCCATGCGCACGAGACGACCTCCTCGGAGCGGCTACGCGGCACCCTTGTCGTGAAGGATCTTCCACACCTTCCACGGTGTGATGGGGATGTCGATGTGCGTCACACCCAGATCGCTCAGCGCATCGACGACCGCGTTCACGATCGCGGCGGGCGCGCCAACCGTCGCGGACTCCCCGACGCCCTTCGCGCCGATCGGGTGGTGGGGACTCGGCGTCGTCGTCTTCGCGGTCTCCCAGCGGGGCGTCTCGACGGCGGACGGCAGGAGGTAGTCCGTGAAGGAACCGCCCTGGATATTCCCGTCCGCGTCGTATTGGATCTCCTCGAGCATCGCGGCCGCGAAGCCCATCGTGAGGCCGCCGTGGATCTGGCCCTCCACGATCATCGGATTGATGATCGTCCCGCAGTCGTCGACCGCGACGAACCGGCGGATCTTCACCTGGCCCGTCCCCTTGTCGAGGTCCACGACGCAGATGTAGCTCCCGAAGGGGAAGGTGAGGTTCGGCGGGTCGTAGTAGCTCACGGCCTCGAGGCCCGCCTCCATGCCCGGCGGGTGGTTCGTGTACGCCGCGAAGGCGACCTCCTGCATCGTCTTCGACTTGTCGGGGACGCCCTTCACCTGGTACTTGTGGTCCCGCCACTCGAGGTCCTCCGGCTTCACCTCGAGCAGGTGGGCCGCGACGTGCCGCCCCTTGTCCCGGATCTTCCGCGCGGCGATCGCGGCGGCGGCACCGGCCACGGGCGTACTGCGGCTCGCGTACGTGCCGAGGCCGTACGGCGCGGTGTCCGTGTCGCCCTCCTCGACCTGGATGTCGTCCGAGGGGAGGCCGAGTTCCTCGGCGAGGATCTGCGCGTACGTCGTCTCGTGGCCCTGCCCCTGGGACTTCGTGCCGAACCGGGCGATCGCCTTGCCCGTCGGGTGGATCCGGATCTCGCAGGAGTCGAACATCTTGAGGCCGAGGATGTCGAACGTGTGGGACGGGCCCGCGCCGACGATCTCCGTGAAGCTCGAGATCCCGATCCCCATCCGCTCACCACGCGCCCGCTTCTCCGCCTGCTCCCTGCGGAGCTCCTCGTATCCGATGAGGTCCATCGCCTTGCGGAGGGCGCCGCCGTAGTTCCCGCTGTCGTACGTCCACCCGAGGGCGGACCGGAACGGAAACGCGGCGGGCGGAATGAAGTTCTTCATCCGGAACTCCGCGGGATCCATCCCGAGCTTCCGCGCGAGGACGTCGACCATGCGCTCGATCGTGAAGGCGGCCTCCGTCACGCGGAACGAACACCGGTACGCGATGCCGCCCGGGGGCTTGTTCGTGTACACCCCGTCGACCTCGACGAACGCCTTGTCGAAGGGATACGACCCCGTGATGATGTGGAAGAGCCCCGCGGGGAACTTCGACGGGTTCGCCGCCGCGTCCGTGTACCCGTGGTCGGCGATCGTCTTGACGCGCAACGCGACGAGCTTCCCCTCCTTCGTCGCCCCGATCTCCGCGGTGATGTGGTAGTCCCGGGCGAACGAGTCGGCCTGGATGTTCTCCGAACGGTCCTCGATCCACTTCACCGGGCGACCCGTCTTGAGGGCGGCGACGACCGCGAGGACGTAGCCGGGATACACGGGCACCTTTCCGCCGAAGCCCCCGCCGATGTCCGGCGAGACGATGCGGATCTTGTGCTCCGGCAAGCCCGCGACGAGCGCGAAGACCGTGCGGATCGCGTGGGGGGCCTGCGTCGTCATCCAGACGGTCAGCTTGCCCGACGTCGAATCGACCTGGGCGACGCAGCCGCACGTCTCGATCGAGCAGACGTGGATGCGGGGGATGTACAGGTCCTCCTTCACGACGACGTCGCTCGCCTTGAGGGCCTGGTCCGTGCCGGCCTTGTCCCCGACCTCCCAATGCCAGATGAGGTTCGACTGTTCCTTCCGGTCGAGTCGGAGGATCGGGGCTCCGGGCTCGAGGGCCTTCCTCGGATCCACGACCACGGGGAGGGGCTCGTACTCGACCTCCACGGCGGCCACGCCGTCCGCCGCGGCGTAGCGCGTCTCCGCGACGACGGCGGCGACCTCCTGGCCCTGGTACATCACTCGCTCGACGGGGAGGACCATCTGCCGGTCCGACATCAGCGTCGGCATCCACGCCAGCTTCGCAGCCTCGAGGTCCTTGCCCGTGATCACCGCGAGGACGCCGGGCACCTTGAGGGCCTTCTCCGTGTTGATCCACCGGATTTGCGCGTGCGCGTACGGGCTCCGGGCGATGTCCAGGTAGAGCATCCCGGGCAGCCGGATGTCGTCCACGTACGTGCCCTTCCCGCGCACGAAGCGAGCGTCCTCCTTCCGCTTGATCGATTGCCCGATGCCGCCGTGGACGGTCATCGCGTCCCACCTCCCTTCGTCTCGCGCACCTTCTTCGCGGCGAACTCGACCGCCTTCACGATGTTCACGTAGCCCGTGCAGCGGCACAGGTTGCCCGAGATCGCGCGGCGGATGTCGTCCTCCGTGGGATCGGGATTCCGACCGAGGAGCCATACGGCGGTCATCAACATCCCCGGCGTGCAGAAGCCGCACTGGAGCCCGTGCTCCTGGATGAACCCCTCCTGGACCGGATGCAGCGTGCCGTCCTCGGCGAGGCCCTCGACCGTTCGGACGTTCCGGCCGTCGGCCTGGACCGCGAGGACCGTGCACGACTTCACGGCCTTGCCGTCCAGGAGGACCGTGCAGGCACCGCAGTTCGTCGTGTCGCACCCCACGTGGGTGCCCGTGAGCCCGAGGGTGTCACGGAGGAAGTGGACGAGGAGGGTCCGCGTCTCGACCTCGGCGTCTCGAGGGGCACCGTTCACCGTGACCCGGACGCGCTGGGTCGGGCCGAAGGGCTCCTCGACGCCCATCGGGGACTCCGCGAGCGCCATCTCAGGCACCTCCCCTCGCACGCTCGAGGGAACGGCGCAGCGCGCGTGCCGCGAGGACGCCGACCATCGCCCGCTTGTATTCGGCAGGGCCTCGCAGGTCGGACGTGGGCCGTGCGACGTCCATCGCGTGCTTCGCCGCCCGATCGAAGGCGGCGTCGTCGGGCGTTCGCCCGACAAGGGACCGTTCCGCCTCCGTCGCCTTGATCGCGGTCGGACCCGCGGACGTGATCCCGATCCCCGCGGCCTCGACCGTGCCCTGGGCACCGAGGACGATGTTCGCCGCGACGCCGACGATCGCAAAGTCGCCGACCCGCTTCTCGAGGCTGAGGTACGCGTTCCCCTGGCCGGCGCGGGCCTTCGGGATGCGGATCTCCGTGAGGATCTCGTTCGGCTCGAGGGCCGTCGTGAACGTGTCCACGTAGAACGCACCCGCCGCGATCGTCCGGGGGGCGTTCGGCCCTCGGGCGACGAACGAGGCGCCCAGCGCGAGCATGCAGGCGGGCAGGTCGTTCGCCGGGTCGCCGTGCGCCACGTTCCCGCCGACCGTCCCGAGGTTCCGGACGAGCGGATCCGCGAGCATCGAGACGGCGTCCGTCAGGATCGGGTAGCGGCGCCGGACGAGGTCCGAATCGTTCAGGTCGTTCGTCCGCGCGAGGGCGCCGATCCGGAGGACGTCCCCCTCCTCGCGGATGTACGCGAGGTCCGGGATCCGGTTGATGTCGACGACGGCCTTCGGCTCGGCCAGGCGGAGCTTCAGGACGGGCAGGAGGCTCTGTCCACCCGCGAGGACCTTCGCCTCGCCGCCAAAGCGGTCGAGGACCTTCACGGCTTCTTCAATCGACACCGGCGCGTAGTACTCGAACCTCGGTGGAATCATCGCCCCGCCCCCGTGCGAAAAGGACGCGGATGCATCAGGAGGTGCGGATAAAAGACTTTTCCAGCATTCGGGCCGGCGGCGCCCGGGACGTCCCGGCGGAGGCGAGGTCATCCGGGCCGAGGAGGGCGTCGAGATAGGGGAGGGCCCCCTGCATGCCGGCCGTCGCGGGCTCGAATCCCGGCGTGCTCCCGTACGGGTTGACCCACACGATCCGGCGTACCCGGCGGCGCAGCCATTCGAGCTCCGCGGCGAGGAGGTCGATGTCCCCGAGGTCCCAGCCGTCGCTCAGGATGACGAGGGTGGCCCACGGATGGAGGCGGGCGCCGTGCGCGCGGCGGAAGTCCCGGAGGCAGCGTCCGATCCGTGTGCCGCCGGAGGCGGGCCCCAGCGCCCGCGACGCGACCTGCCTCGCACGGGCGTAGGGCCGCGCCCGCACGAGGTCCGTGACCTCCGCGAGGCCCGTGCTGAAGGCGAAGACGCGCGTGCGGCGGGAGGTCCTCAGGAGGGCGTACACGAGGGCGAACAGCTCGCCGTCGTGGTCCCGCATGGAGCCGCTGACGTCCCAGAGGACGAACAGCTCCGCCCGCGAGGCCCGTCGCCGCCCGCGACGAAGCACGAACCACACAGCCCCCAGCCCGTGGCAGCGCCCCGCCGGCCCCCCGAAGTCGAAGCCCCCACGGCGGGCGGGCAC
>JBQTHW010000204.1:0-2630 GCA_052389495.1 Methanobacteriota archaeon
ATCGCGATCGACAACCTGCGGTTCATGGCCGGCGCCTGCCGGACCCTCTCCGCCGCCGTGTCGGGCGAATACTTTCTGGGTGCGACGAGCTACCTCCGGCGCGAGCCCGTCGGCGTCGTGGGCAGCATCACCCCGTGGAACTATCCGTTCCAGATGGCCATCTGGAAAATCGCTCCCGCTCTCGCGGCAGGCAACACGGTCGTGCTCAAGCCAGCGAGCGTCACGCCGGTCACGACCCTGGAGCTCGCACGGCTCGCGGAACGGGCGGGCTTTCCGAAGGGCTCGCTCAACGTGATCACCGGACCCGGCGCCGTCGTAGGGGCCGAGATTGCCTTGAGCCCCAAGGTCGACATGGTATCCGTCACGGGCGACACGGCAACGGGTCGGGAGATCATGGGGCTGGCCTCGAGGACCCTCAAGCGGGTGCACCTCGAGCTCGGGGGCAAGGCGCCCTTCGTGGTCTTCGAAGATGCGGACCTTGACGCCGCCGCGGAAGGGGCCGTCGTAGGGAACCTCGTGAACGGAGGTCAGGACTGCACGCAGGCCGCTCGATTCTACGTCCACGAGTCGACTCACGACGCGTTCCTCCGGAGGGTCGTCGCCCGCCTCAAGGCGGTGCGCATGGGGAATCCGCTTGAGCGCTCCACGGACCTGGGCCCGCTCGTGTCCCGGAAGCAGAGGGACAAGGTCGAAGAGTACGTCGGAATCGGACAGAAGGAAGGCGCCGTCCTGGCGCACGGAGGCGCTCGACCGACGGACGGCGGCCTCGCGAACGGGTTCTATTTCCCGCCGACGGCCCTCGACGGCTGCGCGCAGGACATGCGCGTCGTTCAGGAGGAGATCTTCGGGCCCGTCATGGCGGTCCTCACGTTCGCCGCCGAGCGAGAGGCCTCGGAGTTGGCGAACGGCGTGCCATACGGGCTGTATGGCAGCGTCTGGACGCGCGACGTGCACCGTGCGACCAGGTTCGCGAACGGGATGCGCTGCGGGGCCGTCGGCGTGAATGACCACCTGCCTTTCGTCAGTGAAATGCCCCACGGCGGGTACAAGGCGAGCGGTTTCGGGAAGGACCTCTCGATCCATAGCCTCGAGGAGTACACGCAGATCAAGCATGTCTTCGTTGAACTCACCGGCGCGGCGCGGAAGCCGTGGCACTACACCGTCTATGGAGATGCGGGGGAGTCGCCCTAGGGACGGTTGCCTTGTGAGGGAGCCGCCTCCCTCACGCCTTGCCCGTCCGGAGAATCTCCGACACTCGTTCGCCGCGCTTCGGCTGGCTCGCCCGACCGAGGCCCGGGAAATCGATTGCCCTCACGGGGATGTCGGCGAGGCCTTTCCGATATCCTTCGACGGCCTCCCGGTACTCGAGGGAGAGAAGGTCGATCACACGCTTCGGATGTGTCGCCTCGAGGTAGGCCTTGAGTATCTCGGGGAGGCCACCCTCGTGCCACCAGCGGTTCAGCTTACCAAGCGGCGGCATCGGTTCCGCCATCGAGTGGGTGTACGCGGGGATTGTGTCCCGCGACGCGACGACACCGAGCAGACCCGAGACGATGAGGATCTCTACGCCCGGCGTTCGCCGTTCCCATGCGTCCGGTTCGATGTGACGGTACATGTTCCCGTCGTACCTCCGGAACGCGGGCATGAGCCCTCCGTCGTCGATTCCCTTGCCACCGGTGGCCTTTGCGACTTCCTGCCGCAGTGCCGTAAGCTGGATGCGCGATGCCGCGGGCAGGCCCTCCGCGAAGCCGTCGGCCTTCCCCAGGCGAGGATCGCCTCCCGATCGCTTGCGCGTGCTCTCTGGGATCAGGACCACGACCGCCTCGCCGATGGCCATCGTTCCCGCAACCCGCACGCGGAGAAATCCCTTTGCCCGCTAATGGTCGCTCGTCCGCGCGGTTGTGGTCGGACCGGCGACCGGCTCCCCGGGCGGGCTCGCGCGGACGCGAATCGGGTCCCCGACGCGGATCGTCCCGTCCGTCAGGATCGCAGCCCGCAAGCCGCCGCGATGGACCAGCCCCGCGATGAGCTCCTTTCCGGTGAGCCGGGCGAGGTGGGCGCACGGCTCGCAGAGGCGGATCCCTCGCAGCCTCACGGATCCCACGAGGAACTCTCGGCCGACCAGATGGTTCAACGCAACATCGCGCGTCGCGATGTTTCTTCGAGAGTCCGACGGGTCAACGCGAATGGCGAAGTCCCGCGCGAGGGCTTCGATCGATTCGATCTCGATCAGGGTGAGCTCTCGATCCGGTCCTGGCCGAGACGAGTAGGTGCCCTCGTGTCGATAGTATCGGTCTCCCTCGAGACCCCGGCCTGCGACGGCACGAACCTCCGGAACGGACACCATGGGGCCTTCCCGGTTCGATGCGATGTGAATCGAGTCGACGATGCCCTCGCCCACGGAGAGCACGAAGCCTGCCTCCCTCATGTCTTTTCGCCCGCGCGACGGAACACCCGAAACGCGAGGAAGGTGCCCGGGGCAGACGCGCCGGCGTTTCTCGACTAGTACACGCAAGGAGGTCTCTGAGCCGAAGCCCTTTATACCCCGCTCGGCCATCCATTCGGTCCTATTGGGGGAGTGTCCATGGCGAGAGCCCTGTGGAGCGGCGCGATCGCGTTCGGCCTCGTGA
>JBQTHW010000205.1:0-8227 GCA_052389495.1 Methanobacteriota archaeon
TGCGTGCAGACCTGGCGCCGAACCGCCTCGTCCGTGGTGCGCTCGTGCGTGGTGGTCGTTGCGAACATGTGCCTCGCCCGGTCGAACGCATCGCCAGAGGAACGGCTTTGACCCGCCCCAGGCAGCCGCCGCACGCCGGTCCTGACCTTATGTCCGTCCGGCGCCCTCGAGGACGAGTTCGCGGAGCCCCGTGGCGGGGTTCGGGGCGCGACCGAGCCGGATCCGGTCGAATCGCGTCAGGAGGATCTCGTTCACGACGCACGCTTTCGCACGGAACAGATGGCCTCCGACGACGGAGTGGTCCGGCCTCCCGGCGGCGATGTGGAGGTGCAGGGTCGGCTCCGCGCGCATCGCGACGCTCCCGTGGAGGGCGAGCAGTTCGTGCCGGTCCGCGAACGCGCTCCGCTCGTAGCCGTCCCGCGTGAAGAAGCCGATCTCGAAGTCCTGGACCATCCCGATCCCCCACAGCACGGAGCCGCTGTCGATCCGATGGCGCCGTGCGACCGCCTCGAGGCTGGGGAACATCTCCTCCCCGTCGGAGAGCTTGACGAGGACGCGGTCGGCCTCCTCGAGGCTCTCCACGCGCCTCACCGCGCCCGGAGGGGCTGCGCGCGGACGCGGAGCCTCCGCCCGATTTCCCGCGCGAGCTCGTTCGCGTGGCTGAACACCGTGTACACGTGTCTGGGCGCGCACGCCGCGACGAACGACAGGACGCCGTCGAAGTCCCCGTGGTCGCTGAGCGGGAACTGGGCGTCGAGGCCGTACCGCCGCGTGAAATCGAAGAACGCGGCCCATCCGCTCACGTACGCCGTCTTGAGGCCGACGGACCCGAGCCACGCGACGCCCGCGTCGAGGGGTGGCCGCAACCATCCGGGCGGCACGACGTACACGCGCGGGTCGCGTCGCTCCGCCTCCGAGAGCTCCGAGACGCGGCGGTAGTGGAGCCGGATGCCGTGGGCCACGTACGCGTCGGCCAGGTCGGCGATGCGGTCCGCGACGGCGACCTCGACGCCGAGGCGGTTCGCGAGCGCGATGAGCTCCTGGGACTTGCCGAACTCGTAGCCGCCCAGGGCCACGGGTCCGGCGGCGAGTTCCATCTCGAGCCACGTCAGCAGGTCGCCCTCGACGACGTGCTTCGGCGGGAAGTTGAATCCCGGCCGCCCGTACGTCGCGTCGACGACCAGCGTGCCGACGTCCTCCGGGAGGGCGCGGCCGCACGTCGCGCCGCCCTCCGGGTTGAAGTCGCCCGTGTACAGCAGGTCGTCGACCCGGACCATCGCGGACCCGAAGACGTGGCCCGCGTCCCTCAGCGCGACCCGGAAGCCGTTCAGGTCGACCTCCTTGCCGTACGGCAGTTCGACGCCCTCGCCGGAGCCCTTCCGGACGCGCAGGATCGCGAGCGTCTCCGGCGTCATCACGCCGCCCGACGTCAGGTGGTCGAGGTGCCCGTGGCTCACGACGGACCCGGGGCTCCTTCGCGCGGGGTCGAGGATCAAGGTCCGGAGGCGGTCCTGGACGCGGATCCCGCCGTCGTACCAGACGTGCATCAGGCGCGCCTCGTGAAGATGTAGCGCGTCGGCACGCGCCTGCGAAGGCCCGTCCAGTAGCCGCAGCGCCGGCATCGGTAGCCCACGGTGACGGTGCCCCCGAAGACGGTCATGTTGCGCACCCGGCGCAGCCTCTCCGTGCAGACGGGGCATCGCACGAGGCTTCGCCTCTCCTCCGTCTCGCGGCACCGGATTTCGAGGTCGACGAGGCCCGAGTCGATCGCGACCTGCCGCAGGCGCGGCTCCCCGACGCGGAAGGCGTCCTCCGACCGGAGGTCCTTCTCGACGAGCCGCTTGAGCTGCCGCTGGGAGTTCACCGCATGCCGCGTGCTGAAGACGCGCTTCAGGGACGCCCGAAGAAGGTCCTCGCCCGGGATGCGGTACTCGGGCATCGGAGCCGGGAAAGCCTGGGGCTCATACTAACCTTTGCCGCTCGCCTCCTTCGCAGGCGAGCCGAACGCTCGGTCGCCCCGCTCCGGCCGGTCCGACGGGCTCAGCTCGCGGGGATGAAGACCGTGAGCCCCTGGACTTCCTTGTTGAAGTTCAGGTCGATGCCCTGGACGCTCAACCGGACGCCCTCGATTGCACCCGCAGGCGGCGTACCGACGAGGCAGTCGATCTGGAGTACCGCATCGAGTTGGATCGCGCCGCCTCCTCCCACGAGGTGAACCCGCAGGAGCAAGAGGCCGCCCTCGAGCAGCGTGCCGGCCAGGACCGCCGTGCCGTAGCTGTGGAACCCGAGTACCCGAGTTGCCGTCCACGTGCCCGAGCCGACGACGGATCCCGCCGCGTTCTTGTGGAGGAACGTGCCTCCTCCGCCGGCCGCCCTCGTCGTTGGATTGAACGTACCGAACCCGGTCAGCGCGATCGTATCCCCGTTGTCTGCCATCGCGATGGCCGGACACGCGACTTCCGGCGGCACGTCCGTGATTGTGCACAGCGGATCCGTGCCCGCGATGTACGTCCGCGTCCCGCCTCTCGCTGCCAGCGCACTCCCACTCGCCAACGCAAGGGACAGGAGCGCCGCGACGACTAGCATCGTGGCGACGAGTCCCCGTTGACCCCCGCGACCGCGCGTCTTCAACGAACCCATTGTTCTGCCTCCCACACCCCTCAGCGGATCCGGAACCCGAGATGGGAGGGGCGTGCAGGTTCATAAGGTTTTGATGCACGCGGCTCGTCGCTCCGCGTTATCGCGGCTGATATCGTCTTCGCACCGCCTGCGGAGAGTCCACGGAAGGACGTGGGGCCGGCGTCGCGGCGGCCGTCGGATCGTTGCCCGCGGGTGACGGGCTCGGCGTGTCGGCATACCGGAAGATCGTGGAGGGCGTGGAGAGCCGGATTGCTTCATCGAGACCGACTTCGACGTCGAGGATTCCCTCCTGCGCTAGGACGAGGACTTCCTGGCCGAGGACGACCTCGTACGTCGGCGGCCCGAGGTCGAGGCGACGCAGGCTCCCCGTGTTCCAGTCGCCGAACACGAGGTCCCCGTCGAAGCCCGGGAACGCCGTCGCCGGAGGGAACGCCGCGTTCGTGGGCGCGATGGTCGGCGTGTACGCGATGATCGGATCGCGGTATTCCGGCCGGTTCGCGATCCCGCGCACGACCGGCCAGCCGTAGTTCGCGCCCGGGACGAGGACGTTCACCTCGTCGTTGTCGGTCGGGCCGTTCTCCGTGAGGTACGCGCGCCCCGTCACGGGATGGAAGGCGATGCCGTACATGTTCCGGTGGCCGTACGTGTACACGTACGGGTTCGCGTTCGCTGCCCCGACGAACGGGTTGTCGTCCGGCACGGACCCGTCCGGGTTCATCCGGAGCGTCTTGCCGTTCAGCACGCGCAAGTCCTGGGCCGCCTCGCTGTCCCCGGCGTCGCCAACGAGCGCGTACAGCTTGCCGTCCGGCCCGAACGCGATGACGCCGCCGTTGTGGAACGCCGCCGCCGGGATCCGCTCGAGGACCGTCTCCGGCGCGCCGCCGATGTCGCCGTCCGCGAGGAATCGGAGGATCCGGCCGTACACCGCCCCGGAGGGCGGTGCATACGTCTGGTAGGCGTACACCCAGGGCGACGTCGGGAAGTCCGGATCGAGGGCGAGGCCGAGGAGCCCCTGCTCGTCCGCCGTCGCGGTTCGGGGAAGGCTCGCGAACGGCGTCGCGAGGAGCGTCCCGTCCCGGATCACGCGGATCCGGCCGGTGAACCGCTCCGCGAAGAAGGTCCGGCCGTCACGGGCGAACGCGACGGCCGTCGGCCAATCGAGGGGCCAGACCTCCGCGACGGCGAAGGTGCCTTCGAGCCACGTCGAGTCCCCCTCCGTCACGGTCACCTCCCTCGGCGCGGGCGTCGCAAGGCCGGGGACGGGGCCGAAGGACACGATGTGCGTCCCCGGCGGCACGGACGTCCACACGCCCCAGTCGTCGACCGGCACCCCGTCGAGGAAAATCGTCGAGGGGACGGGCGGGTCCGTCGTCACGCGGAGCGAGCCGTGGACGCGGAACGCTCCGCGCACCGTCGTGATCGCGCCCGCCGAGACGGAGACGGTCTGGGGCGGTGGCGTCCCGTAGCCCGGGACGTCCGTGAACCCCACCGTGTACGTCCCGGGTGCGAGCTCCATCCAGTTCAGCGCCCAGTCGTCCCGAGGGATGCCGTCGACGAGGACCTGGCTCGGCACGGCCGGATCCGTGAACACCCGGAGCAGCCCGAAGGAGTCCGGGACAGGGCCCGGCGTGAGGCCGTCGAAGACGAACCGGCCCGTGACCACGGCCGTCTCCCGCGCACGCACCTCGACCGTCTGCGGCGCCGGGGCGCGGTACCCCGCGACGGCACCGAACGAGACGACGTACGCACCCGGAGGGACGGCGGTCCACAGGCCCCAGTCGTCCCTCGGCACGCCGGCCACGGAGACCGTCGCGGGCAGCGCGGGGTCCGTCACGACGCGCAGGAAGCCGCGCGGCTCGAACCGCCCGATCGCCTCCGCCACGCCGTCCGCGACGAGCTCGACGGCGGTCGCGGGGGGCGTCGAGTATCCGGGGACGTCGGAGAAGGACACCGTGTGTCCTCCGGGGTCGAGCTTCATCCAGTTCAGCGCCCAGTCGTCCCGAGGAACGTCGTCGACGTGGATCGTCGTCGGGACGGCCGGATCCGTACGCACGCGGAGCACGCCGTGGGGATCGGGGGCCGTGGGTTCCGGCCCGTCGCCGCTGCCGCCGTCCCACACCTCTCGGTCCGGGCGATCCGGCTCGCGAGCGACGTCCGTCGACGCCCCGACGGCCAGCGCGACGATCATGACGGCGGCGAGAGCCGCGATCCCCCTCGTCCCCACGATCGACCCCCGGACACGGATACGCCCCCGGCCTCGATAGAGGTTCCTACACGCATCGTGCACGCGACCGCGGCTCGGGGGAAAAGGACAAAAAGGACCCTCACGTCCGGTGGTGTCGTGGCCTCCCCGCGTCGGGTGATCATCCTCGGGGCCGCAGGCCGCGACTTCCACACGTTCAACGTGGTCTTCCGAGACCGCGCGGAGTACCGGATCGTCGGTTTCACGGCGACGCAGATTCCGGGCATCGAGACGCGCACGTACCCGGCCTCCCTGGCGGGGACGCTGTACCCCGACGGCATCCCGACCTACCCGGAGGCCGACCTCCCAAGCCTGATCCGGACGCTCGAGGCCGACCTCGTCGTCTTCGCGTACAGCGACGTCGACTATGCCCACGTCGGTCACCTGGCGGCGATCGCGAACGCGAACGGTGCGGACTTCGCCCTCTTGGGCGCGCGCCAGACCATGCTGACGTCGAAGGTCCCCGTCGTCGCGATCTGTGCCGTCCGCACGGGGAGCGGGAAGAGCCAGACGTCTCGCCGGGTCGCAGGGATCCTCAGGGCCCACGGCAAGAAGGTCGTCGTCGTGAGGCATCCGATGCCGTACGGCGACATCGGCTCCCAGGCTGTCGAGCGCTTCGCTACGTACGCGGACCTGGACCGGTACGAGTGCACGATCGAGGAGCGCGAGGAGTACGAGCCTCACATCGACAAGGGTACCGTCGTCTACGCCGGCGTGGACTACGAGAGGATCCTGCGCCAGGCGGAGCAGGAGGCGGAGATCCTCCTATGGGACGGCGGCAACAACGACACGCCGTTCTTCAAGCCGGACCTGCACATCGTCCTCGCGGACCCGCACCGGCCGGGGCACGAGCTCGCGTACTACCCGGGCGAGACGAACCTCCGCATGGCGGACGTCGTCGTGATTAACAAGATCGACACGGCGAAGCCCGAGGACGTCGAGACGGTCAAGGCGAACCTCCGGACCGTGAACCCCGACGCGGTTGTCGTGGAGGCCGCGTCGCCGATCACCGCAGTCGATGACGCGCCCGTGCGCGGCAAGAAGGCGCTCGTGATCGAGGACGGCCCCACGCTGACCCACGGCGGCATGACCTACGGCGCGGGCTATATCGCCGCGCAGCGCTTCGGCGCGTCGGAGATCGTCGACCCGAGGCCCTACGCGGTCGGCTCGATCAAGGAGACGTTCCGGAAGTACCCGAACGCGAGCACGGTGCTGCCCGCGATGGGCTACGGCCCGAAGCAGATCCGGGAGCTCGAGCAGACGATCGATGCGGTGCCGTGCGACGTCGTCGTGTGCGGCACCCCGATCGACCTCGGCCGCGTCCTCAAGTCGACGAAGCCCGTCATCCAGGTGCGGTACGAGCTGGACGAGATCGGCCACCCGAACCTCGAGGACGTGCTTCGGGACTGGGAGCTCATCTAGAGGCTCCCCCGTCGTGCGACGCGGTCCGACTAGGCGAGGGCAAAGTATAATATGTAGACGCAGAATACTCATGTGTGGCCGGGACGACAACCGTGCGAATTTCCGGCGGGACGAGCCGGAAGCTGGACGAGCTGCAGGCCCGCGTTCAAGAACGTTCCGGGAGGCGCAGGACCAAGCAGTCGATCTTGGAGGATCTCGTCGAACGCGCCCTCATGGAGACGGAGCCCCTGATCTTGCTTCCGGCTCCCAAGAAACCCTTGTCTCCCAAGGCCATGAAGGCGCTGCTCGAATACCCCTTTGACTGGGGGGTCGAGACCCGCGAGGAGGACATCGACGCGGTCCTCTATGGTGGCGAGGATTGAGCATCTTCGTCGACACCGGGGTTCTCGTCGCGTTCGTGAATGCGGCGGACGCGCACCACGACGAAGCGATTGATATCCTAGGTGCCATCGGCAGGCGTCGATGGGGAAACGCCTTCACGTCCGACTACGTCATGGACGAAGCGGTCACCTTGGCATTTCGACGCACGAAGCGGCCGGACCTCGCGGTCCACCTCGGACGGCTGATTCTTGGAACCGCGAAGCCGGGGCGTCTCCTCGGAATCCTGTACGTCACACCCCGCCTTTTCTTGAGGTCGTGGGCACGGTTCACGCGGCTCGCCGCACGAGGCCTGAGCTTCACGGACTGTACCTCGTTGGAGTTCATTCGGGTGGAGGGGCTCGGATCCATCGCGAGCTTCGACCGTGACTTCGACGGCTTCGTCCCGCGAATCTCGGGCGCCGAGGATGCTCTCTAATCCCATGCCGCCGTAGCAGATTAATGGGGCGATGCCGTTGCCGTTCCGATGGCCATGGTACGCAGTGTGGCGGTCATCGGCGCGGGGGAGATGGGCCACGGGATCGCGGAACTCGCGGCCCTGCGCGGGTACGAGGTCCGGCTTCGCGACATCAAGCAGGAGTACCTCGACCGCGGGATGGAGCGCATTCGGTGGTCTCTCGGAAAGCTCGTGGACAAGGCCCAGCTCCGGAAGGAACAGGCCGACGAGTGCCTCGCGCGGATTCGTCCGACCCTGAGCCTCGAGGAGGCCGTCCGCGGTGCGGACCTCGTGATTGAGGCGGTCTTCGAGGACCTCGAGCTCAAGAAGAAGGTCTTCCGGGAGCTTGACACCGCGGCACCCGCCGCGATCCTCGCGTCGAACACGAGCGCGATTCCGATCACGAACATGGCTCGCGCCACGAGGAAGCCGGAGCGGGTCATCGGCCTTCACTTCTTCAACCCGCCCATGCTGATGCCCCTTGTCGAGGTGATCCGCGCGGAGACGACGAGTGACGCGACCCTCGAGGCGGCGGTGGCCTTCGTCGGGTCCCTCGGCCGCACGGCGATCGTCGTCCGCAAGGACGTCCCCGGGTTCATCACGACGCGCGTCCTCGCGCCCTACGTTGACGAAGCCGCCTGGATCCACGACCGGGAGGGCGTCCCGAAGGAGACGATCGACGCGGCGATGCGTTTCCGGGCGGGCTTCCCGATGGGCCCGTTCGAGCTCGCGGACCAGATCGGGATCGACGTGATCGTCCTCCTGACGAAGAACGCGGGCCGCGCGGTGCCGCCGCCTGTCCAGAGAATCCATGACGCGAAGCGCCTCGGCCGGAAGACGGGCGAAGGCTTCTACTCGTACACGGAGGGCCGTCCGAAACTCACGCCGGAGATGGGGGCGTCCTTCGATCCCTTACGAATCCTGGCGCCCGTGATCAACGAGGCCGCCGAGCTCGTCGCGATGGAGGTCGCAAGCCCCTCCGAGATCGACGAGGCGATGCGCCTCGGGACCGCCTTCCCGAAGGGCCCCCTCGGCCTCGCAGACGACGTCGGGATCGACGTCGTCCTCGCGGCCCTCAAGGGCCACCCGCGGCATACGCCAGCGAAGAT
>JBQTHW010000206.1:0-9549 GCA_052389495.1 Methanobacteriota archaeon
CGGATGCGGGATGGGCTGGCTCGCCGCGAGGCTCGCGGCTCTCGGACTCGAGACGTTCGCGATCGACATCGTACTGGATGAGGTGTTGGGATTGAAAGCCGCCGGTGCCTACCTTGAGAGCGGCGTCTATTTTGAGCGGGTGCAGGGCGAGCTCGACCGTCCGCCGTTTCGTGGCGGCTCGATGGACCTCGTGATCTGCAACGCCTCCTTCCACTACGCCCCGGACCCCGATGCAGTCGTTGATCAAGCGGACCGGGTCCTCCGCCCCGGGGGTGCATTCGTCATCCTGAACTCCCCCGTTCATGAGGACCCGCGAAGCGCGGCGCGCGCGGAGCGAGATTTCAGGAAGCATCTGCTCGGCCTCGGGGCCGACCCGGACATGGTGGCCGGTTATTCCCACCTCGTCCGGAAAGAGCTCGAAGACCGGTTGCGGCGCCGCTTTCCATCCGTTCACGAGCTCCCTTTCGATCCAGGACTGTTGTTTCGATGGACGAGAACGATCAAGGGACTCGTCCTCCGCATGGAACTCGCTTCGTTCCCGATTCTCGTAGCAACGAAGGCCGGCTGACGACCGACCGACGTTAGCGGCCCGGCGCTGCGCCGTGGCCGGTTCGCCGTGCCTCCGCGAGGAAATGGTCGCCGATCCCCCGGAATGGGAACCTGCGTGCCAGGAACGGGTCAATGCTCTCCAAGGAGTCAGCGAGCCCCCGGAAACGCGAATAGATCTTGTTGGCGTATGGAGGAGGTACGATCGCCGGCAGTGCCTCGACGCGGTCCAGCCGGAAGAACGGATGTAGGACGCGGGCGAAGGCGGCCGGAGTGTAACACCGAATCGGAGCCGACCGATCACCTACCTTATGCGCGTGCCAGTCTCGAAGTCTCCGCCCCGCGACGCTCGGTCTGCCCGCAGCCATCGCGAGACACCATTCGACAAGACAGACGCGAGACGGCACAGAGGCGACGAACAGAGCGTCGGATCGCAACACGTGGCCCAGTCCCTCCGCGACGGGCGTCAGATCGGGTTCGTATGCGAGCGAAAACGAAGCGTATCCTCCGTCGAACGGCGCGTCGGGTCCGTCTCGCAGTTCCTGGAGCTCTCGGGCGCGGAGGGGGTGAAATTCGACGCGATCCGTGACCCCGAGTTCCCGCGCCTTTTGTCGGGCAATCTTGAGCATCTCCTGCGAAGGGTCCGTTGCGACGACTCGGATCCCGTGTTGTGCGAGGACCAGGGCCTCCTGGCCCGTACCGCATCCGACCTCCACGAGGCGCATCCCTGGACGGAACCGGGCGAGGAGGCGTGACAGGGAGCGCCTCCGCATGTAGGCGTTGATTCGATTCTCGTCGACGATCCGATCGTACCGAGTGGCGATGCCGTCGTAGGCTTGGACGCCCCTTGCTTCGTGAAGTGAGGCGTCCGAGTCGGTCATCGTCGGCGTTCCAACTCAAGCTGGAAGACGTTGCCCCACTCGCGGAACATTGGTTTGTCGGAGAGCCACGTGTCCATCGCCACCGCCGCTCGGGTGAATGGCTCGAGCCTATCCAGATAGTCCGAGAGGTTCCAGGGGGGCGTGACGATCCCAAACCCTCGAAGTCGGCGCACGTCAAACGCGCCGTCGAGGTATCTCAGGAAGGATTTCGGGGAGTAGAACCGGGCGGGGATCACGTAGTTGCGGTGGGTTTCGAGGCGCGTGATGGGGATGGGCACGACGTTGCCGAGTCGGCGGAAGGCTTTCCGCGGGCGGAACACGCTCGGGTAGAACAACACTTCGAACAGGGACGTCTGGTTTACGACGGTGCACAGGAATTTTCCGGCGGGCCGGAGGAGGGTCGCAAGTCCCTCGACGATCGCCTCCGGACGGGGGTCCATGTTGAGGACGCCCCCGTGGGAGTACGCCCCGTCGAAGGACGCGCTGCCAAACTCCGCCGCGAGCCTGCCGATATCCCGGGCCCCAAGGCATCTAGCCTCGACGGCCGACAGTCCCATCGCCGCCGCCCTGGCGCGTACGCGGCCGATCATCCGTTGTGATACATCCGTCGCGAGGACGCGCACGCCGCGTTGGGCCAGGGCCGTGGCCTCGAGGCCGGTACCGCAGCCAATCTCGAGGACGCGCTCCCCTGGGCGGAAGGCTACGAGGAGGGCCTGTTGCATCTCGTGTCGAAGGCGTCGACCGACCGAGTTCTGCGCCTCGACCTTGTCGTAGGACTCCGCGATGCGGTCGTACCCTTCGGCGACGTATTCGTAGAAGCGGTGGTCCGCCGCGAAAGGCGGAAGGCGCCCTTCGGAGGCCTCGATCATCCGAACAGCTCGAAGATCGCGACGCTCGGATTCTCGAACACGGCCCGGTAGTGCCCGCGGTCGCGCGAAAACCACTCCAGCTCCCTCTCCCTTTCCTTGTCGAGGAGCACGTACTGGACTCCATATGTTTCGAAAAGCGAACGCGCATGGAAAACTCGGACGCGGTCCGGCCTCGAGGGCGCGCTATCCATGACCTCGACAAGCAGCGACACCCTCGCCTCGGATCGGTTCGCCGCGAAGCGCAACGCAACACCCGGACGGCCCTCGGGGCCGGTCGTCTGGGTCGCGGCCAGACAGGTCGCGGTCGTCTCGTGGACGCGTAACTCGGCTCCGGCGCGGGGCGGATACGACGACCCGCGGATCGGCAGCGCAAGCGCGGACACGTCGAAGCTGCCGAATGCGGAACGGGACGTAGGGAACACGGAGATCGTGATCTCCTCGATCATCCCCGACGCCTCGAAGGAATAGTTCACTCGGGCCGCCCGTGAGCCCTCCTCAAGCTCCGTGGTGCGGAACGCGACGAGGCCCTCCGTCGAGGCCCGGGTCTCGATCCGCGCGATGCGTTCTTCTTGAGAGGAGGTCGCCTCTCGCACAGGGAGGTCTGCGATGGGGACCGTGCGGGACCCCTCGTCGCCGTCCCTCCAGGTCACGTCGACACGTGCGTCGCTGAAGCTCAGCAGCGGCTCGTAGTCGTATCCGTAGCGTGTCGCCCCGGCGATCATCGGGTTCCCAAGGCTGCCGTACGGCGCGGTGTCGCCGAGGAGGAGGAAGCCGTTCTCCAGGGCGTACTGTCCCATGAAGGCCCGGTTTGCGTCCTCGGAGCGCGTGATCTGGCCGCGCCAGACGAGGGACAGCGGCTCGGCCGTGGACAGGGACCTCCGCTGGGCGTACCCTTCGATCCACCAGCCCCACAGCCAGCCGACCATGTCGTCGGATCCGTATTTCGCGGGTCCCGTCGTCCCGACGGCCAAGTATTCGGGGACGTTCGAGCGGATCCAGTCGAACGCCTCGAGACCGTCCTCGGGGACGACGGAGTACCAGTCGCCCGCCTCGACCATCCGTCGAGATGCGGCCGGGACGAGGACGAGCACGACCGCGAGGAGGAGGGTGGCCGCGCCGACCGCATGCGGAACGAGGTACGAAGGCCGCGGGCGCCGATCGGCGCGCGGCGTCCCCTTCCGGTCGAGGAGCGCGAGGACCCCGAGGACGATGCCCACGGGAAGGTAGAGGAAGGGTCGGATCGGATGGAGGACGAAGACCGTGGTCGTAAGGATGACGGGCGATACGAGCAGGGAGAGCCCGATCGCTCCTGCGATCCGGTCGCGCTTCGTCAGGGCCACCACGCCGACGGCCGCGGCGGGAACGAGGAGGGCCCAGAATGGAATTGCTTCGCGGAAGAGGTAGCCGAAGATGAAGCCGAGGTCGCCGAGGGTCATCGGGATCGGCTGAGAAGGGACCAGCCGAGGGGAGTCGAACGCAAGGCGGGCGTAGAACGGGAAGAACGGCAAGGAGCCGAGGAGGCCCCCGATGAGACCGATGCCCCCGCGGCGCGCCGAGGCCCGCGTCCGGCGGCTCAGGCCGAGGCCCGCCACGGCGAGGATCGCCGTGAACGCGAAACACGCGAGCGTGAAGGGATGAGTCCCTGCGAGCAAGCCGAAGAACCCCGCGCTCGCGACGAGGTGCTTCCGGTCCCCCGCCGACATCCATCTCGCGAGAAAAGCGAGAAACAGCAGCCCGAAGATCATGCCAAGCAGGGTCGGAGCCCCGCCCCATCCGATCATCTCCGAGGACGTCTCCGACAGCGTGAGGATCGCCGCGCCGATCAACGCGAGGTGGGCGTCCACGAAGGTCCGGAGGAACACGTACGAGGGGACGGCGAGGATTCCGGCCAGGAGGGGGCCGCTGACCTGGAGTCCGGGCAGCTCGCCCAGGAGGGACGTGATGCCCCACAGGTACGCGAGGAACACGAAGGGATACCCGAGTCCGTCTCCCGCGACGTCGTTCCCGAGGAACGCGTGGAGGTTCGTGAGGTAGTAGCCGCCGTCGGCACCCGGTGGCGCGGGATATCGAAGGACCGCCGCGTAGCGGATGACAAACCCCGCGGCACCGATCGCCACGAGTCCGAGGACCACGAGCGGACGGACATCACGGAGCGCCGCGATGCGGGCGAGGAGGGGACGAGCCACGTCCGTCGGTCCGCTCGAAGGTGGGCGAGTCGCGATGCGGCCCACCGCGCTCGTCTCGCCGGCGTCCACCGCGCTCAATCCTGGAACACCTCGTACGGGAACTTGACCCGCCGCAGGAACCTCATGCGCTCCATGGCGACGGGATTCCGGCGGCGGGATGCCTGGACGCCCCGGTACGCGATCCACGCGAGCCAGCGGCTCGCGGCCTCGAGGCGGGCGAGGGCTCTCGGCCGTCGCGCGACCGCATCGAGCGCGTGCGCGAGGACCCCCGGCTTCCGGGCGACGGCGTCCGTCCACGCGCGGGCGGAGACCTGAGGGAAGTATTCCTCGACCCACGGGTTGTCGCGAAGGAGCTCCCGAAACCGCTCCGAACCGAACAGGGGCGTGCACCGCAACAGCTCGAACGCGAGGGCGCCGTCCCGGCGCACGAACGGACGCGTGTGGTCGTCCGGCCACACGACGTTCACGCACGTGACTTTCGGGAGGAACGGCGTCCGGTGCTCGTCGGAGGTCGACCGACCCCGGAGACGCCAGGAGAACTTCAGTCCGACGAGGTTCGCGACGAGGTACGACGTGTACTTCGTACCGGCTCGCACGACGAGGTCGAAGTCGATGTCGTCGCCCGGCGCGTAGCCGCCCGACGCGACGGAGCCGGAGAGGGCGATGCATTCGACGAACGGGCAGGCGCGCGCCAGGTCCCGCGCGAACTCGTGCGCGACCGCGACGGGTCCGCCGTTCAGCTCGCGGTGCGTCTCCCGCCGGAGGCGGGACTTCGCGAGCAGGTCCTCATGCCCCCGGAGGCAGACGAAGCCGTCGTCGACGAGGACGCGGTCCGCCGAGGCGAGGGACGCGAGGACGTCGGCCACGCCGACGGACCCATCGAAGAGGTCGTGCGCGAGGACCTCGACGGTCGGAGCGTAGCCCCACCGGTGCATGAGGTCCAGGGTCCGCTCCGCCCTGGCGAGGATCCCCGTCTCCGGGTCGACGAGCAATTCTTGCGGGTCCCCCTCCCCGGAGCCGATTACTATTCCGGTAGCATTAATGCTTCCCCCCGGCGGCCGTCGGGCACGACGCGGGCCGGCGGAGGTCCGACAGGCGGAGGAGCCGTCGCACCCGCTCCTGGAGGGGAGGGGAGCGGCTGAAGATCCCCGTCGAGGGCCCCAGGATGCTGAGGCCCCACGCCTCCCTCGGGCTCGGGCTGCGGGAAAGCTTCAGGAGGGCCGAGGCGAGCGCGGCGGGCCGGCCCGTCGAGCGCGCGCCCATCTCGTCCGCGAGGTACTCCCGCTCCCGGTGGACGGCGGGGTCGAAAAACTTGCTGAAGGGGTCGAAGAACAGGATCCGCGAGAAGACGCGGGAGAAGACCTTGAACTCCGCGTCCCGGTGCTTCAGGTGCATGAGCTCGTGGCCCAGGGTCGTCTCGAGCTCCTCCCGGTCGAGCCGGTCGAACAGGCCGCGCGAGACGAGGATCGTCGGCGCGCGACCCGCGACGGCCATCGCGAGCGGCTCCGGACGGTCCACGAGGGCGACCCGGGGCGTCGTCACGCCCTCGAACTCCGCGAGCAAGCCGACGTAGGCCTGCGCCCACCGCTCCCGCTCGCCGAGGGGCATCGGGCGGAACCGGCGCAGCACGGCGGCCGCGGCGCGACGCCACACGAGGAGGCTGATCGCCGACGACGCGGTGAGGGCCGCGAGCACGGCGCCCGCGACGGCGAGCGGGACCCCCCACGTCCGGTAGGCGACGGTCCTCGCCTGCGCGACGCACAGGATGAGGCTCGCGGCGACGAACAGCCAGAAGAAGATGGTGAGGGCGTACAGCCCCGTGAGCAGGCTCACGCGGAGCCGTGCATTCCGCGCGTTCGTCACGAAGACGTAGAGGAGGGTGCCCATCGACGCGCCGCACACGAGGACGACCGCGAGGGGCAGCGGCGACGTCCAGTACGTGACGAGGGCTTCCCCCACCACGTCGAGCGGGTCCGCCACGCCTACTCCGTCCTGCGGCGCTCGGCGATGCGCGCTTCGAGGATGCGCCGCTGCTCGTCCGTGAGCGCGTCGGGCCGTTCGAGGACGTGGGACACCGCCGCGGGGCCGAACGAATCGAGGAGGCTGCCGACCATCCGTGCGAGGGCGAGGCGGTACGCTCGCCCCTCCTTGATCCGGTACGAGACGCGCTTCTCGCTCGCGCGGCGCGTCGCGACGAGGTCCTTGCCGACGAGGCGGTACAGGGTCGTCGTGACGCTCGTGTACGCGACGCCCCGAGTCCGGCGCACCTCGCGGTGGATGTCCCCCGGCGTCGCCTCGCCGAGGCTCCGCACGGCCGCGAGCACGGCGAGCTCGAGGTCCCCCAGCTCCATCGGGATACTATACGAATAGTAGTCTACTTGAATGTTGTCCCGAGGCGCGGATCCGGGTCAGGCGAGCGCGTCGACGTGGCCCGCGAGTTCCGAGAAGCGCTTCGCGAGGAGGTCGAGCCCCGCCGCGAGGACGGACTTCGCGGTCATGGAGCCGTCCGTCTCGAACTGCAGGAGGATTCGGCCGGCGTCGTTCCCGACCTTCGCGGTGTCCGTCTTGTACGTCTCCGTGAAGCGTCGGCAGACCGCGCAATCCGGGTCGACCTCGACGGGCACCTCCTCAAGGGACGTCGTGAGCATGTGGCTCGTGCAGAACGGGACGCTCGGGTCGAGGGGGTCGAGCGACTTGCTCCCGGCCTTCAGGGTCGGGACGTACTGGTACCCGACGCCGTGCGTGGGCTGCCACTTCGCGTGGTCCTTCCCCGTGCCGAGCACCGCCGTCGCGTAGACGAGCATCGCCTGCCCGTCCCCGAGCTTGACGATCGGGATCCGGGCGTCCTTGGGCCGGAGGCTCGGGTCCCCGATCGGCTCGAGGTCGCCCGACGTCACGAGGCCGGGACCCCGCTTGTTGATCGAATAGATGATCGTGCAGTTCGGGCAGCCCTCGCCGTGACAGGACGGGCACGTCGCGCGCTCGTTGTACAGCTTGAGGTCCGTCGGGATCGGGACGAGGCCGAGCCGGTGCGCGATCATCTCGTCGAAGAGCGGCGCGACGCTCTCGTACTCCTTCCCGTCCTCCCCGCGGATCGGTCCGAGGTGGAACTCGACGTCCTCGATCGCCATCTTCGGGACGTCGGACACGAGGACGCGGCGGAGCGCGTTCGTGAACGAGGGCTCCGTGTCCTCCAGGAGGAGCTTGAGGAACTCGGGCTTCTGCTCAATGACCTTGACCTGCATCTAGACCCTCCGTCCCCGTCGGCCGCCTTTCGGCTTCGTGCCGTCGTGGGGCACGGGTGTGACCTCCTCGATCCGGCCGATGCGGAGGCCGGCGCGCGACAGCGCGCGGATCGCGGCCTGTGCGCCGGGGCCCGGGGAGTGCGAACGGTTCCCACCGGGCGCGCGCACGCGCACGTGGATCGAGTCGATCCCCTTCTCCTTCGCGGCGTCGGCGACCCGCTCGGCGGCCTTCATCGCGGCGTAGGGGGACGCCTCGTCCTTCGCCGCCTTCACGACCATGCCGCCCGTCGCCTTCGTGATCGTCTCGGATCCCGTGACGTCCGTGAGCGTGATGATGATGTTGTTGTACGACGCGTAGATGTGCGCGATCCCCCACCGGACCATGGACTACGCGCCTCCCTCGTCCCCGCCCTCGCCACCGCCCGCGTCCGGGCCGGGCGGCTCCTCCGCTCCCTCGGGCGGTGCCTCGCCCTCCGCGGGAGGCGTGGGCATCTGGCTCCCCGGGCGGGCGGGATGGAGGTCGCTCGAGATCGGGGAACGCTCGTCGTACGAGATCACGATCTCCTCCGTGCGGCTCACGAGGTGGCCCGGAACGGTCATGCGCCGACCGTCGATCGAGACGTGACCGTGGACGATGAACTGCCGCGCCTGGCGCGGCGTGAAGGCGAGACCCTTGAGGAACGTGAGGGTCTGGAGCCGTCGGGAGAGGATCGCCTCGACGTCGAGCGCCAGCACGTCGTCGAGGGTCGTTCCCTCGAGAGGCAGGAGACCGAGCCGCCCGAGCCGGCGGAGGAGCTGCTCCCGTTCCTTCTCCGCCTGCGTGTCGCCCGTCCGAACGCGGGCCTGCAGCTCCCGCGCCCGCTGGCGGAAGCGCCGGAGGACGAACTGGGAGCGCCACAGCTCCTTCTTGTTCTTCAGCCCGTACTTCTTGAGGAGGTCGTTCTCGGCCTTGATGCGCTCTCCTTCCCAGGGGTGGGAGGGCCGCTCGAACTTCGCGCGGGAGAACTTCGGGTCGCCCACGACGTCACTCCTTCTTCTCCTTCTTCTCGCCCTCTTCCGCTTCCTTCGCCTTCGCCGCGGCGATCGCGGTCTTCTTGATCACGCCGACCGTGAGGCCCGTGCGGCCGTTGCTTCGCGTGCGCTGGCCGCGGACCTTTTGTCCCGTGTCGTGGCGGACGCCCTTGTACGACCGGATCATCTTCATGCGGTTGATGTCGTCCCGGCGCCGAACCTCGACGTCGGCCCCGAACGCGTGGAAGTCCAGCCCGGACTCCCAGTCCTTCGGGCGGTTCACCATCCACGGCGGGACGAGTTCCCCGAGCTTCCCGAGGATCTCCGCGAGCTGGTTCGTCTGGGCTTCGGAGAGGTTTCCGAGGCGCTCCGTCCGCGAGACGGCCGCGAGGTCCGCGATTGCCTCCGCGACGCGGCGGCCGACGCCCGTGATCGCCATGAGCGCGTACACGACGGACCGCGTCCCGTCGAGGTCCGTGTTCGCCATCCGGACGATGTAGCGAAAGTCTTCCTTGACGCCCTCGAGCTTCTTCGGAGCCTTCGTGGCCTTCGGCTCCTCGGGCTTCTCCTTCTCGCGCTCCTTTCGGGCCTCGGGCTTCGGGGCCAGCGCGGCCGGGGCGGCAGGTTCGGGGGAGGGCTTCTCTTCGGCCATTCACGTGTCCTCGGACGAGAACACGGCTCCCAATTCCTAGGTGTATTTAAGGATTGGGAGGCGCGCCGTGGTAAAGCCCGGGCGCAACCGACAAGCCGACACGCCATGGGCCAAGTGGGAGGAAAAGGCGCATCAAGAGCTTAGGCTCTTCAACTTTTC
>JBQTHW010000207.1:0-2172 GCA_052389495.1 Methanobacteriota archaeon
TGATCGGGTACGCGTCCCTCAGGACGACGAGGAAGAAGTGGCCCGCCCCGACGTCGAGGGCGTTCCTCGCGGCGAGGGCCTTGAGTGCCTCGTCGTTCCCCTCCACGCGGACGAGGCACGGCCCGGAGGCCTCGCAGAACGCGACGCCGAAGTGGATGCCCGGGACGGCGTTCACGAGCGCCTCGTAGACGTCCTCCGCCGTCTTGATGAAGTGCGTCAGTCCGAGGACGACGTACAGTCCGTCCGGGTAGTGAATGGGCACGACCTCGGTGTCGACAGGCACGCTCGACGCATGATGCGCGGGCAATAAAAGGCTTGTCCGGCGGAGGCGCCTCCGTGGCGTCCTCAAGCCGGCTATGGCATGCCGCACGGGGCTCCGGGACGCCCGTACGCTACATGCACACGGCAGCGACACGTCCCCGTAGCCCCGTGACCCGGCCGATGGCGCACCTGAAGGGGCTGTGGTCGATCCTTGCGGACGTCGAGAAGGCCGACGAGCGCGAGGACCTCGCCCTACTCGCCGTCGCGATCCAGGTGCGGTTCGTGGGGCGCGTGACGCGGGAGCGGTCCGTCGTCGAGTTCATGGCTGCGCGGTTCCGCTGGCCCGCCGCACGCACGAGGCGTCGCCTCGAGGCCCTCGTCGAGCGCGGCGTGCTGCGCTGCACGCGAGACCTCGCGGACCGATGGACGAAAGTCTTCGAGATCGTCGACCGGCCTCACGTCCCCGCGCCCTTCGCGATCGAACTCGGCGCGTGACGGGTCATCGCCCCGGGCCCGTGGTCGCGCGGCGGACCGCCTCGAGGAATCCGGAGGACCGGAGCGGGTCGAACGACTCGAGGAAGAAGTCGGCGGCGGACAGGACGAAGATCTCCGGCGGCGGCCTCCTCAGAGACCGGTGTCGAATCGCCGCGACCGTGTCGCCCGGCCGGAACTCGAAGGGCAGACCCTCCCGGGCGCCGGCGCGGACGAGCCTTCGAACCGCGCTCCCGCGCCGCGTCACGAGCGCGTCGTACAACGCCGACCCGACGGGCTCGACGAACGCGTACGCGACCGCCTCGGGCGGCCTCGCGTCGATCGGAAGCGCGTCCGCGCGGAGCGCGAAGCCGACGGCGAAGCCCGCGACCGCCCTGCGGCGGACGCGGGAGAACCGGTAGCCCACGAAGCCCCGCCTCGAGACGCGCGTCCGGCGGAACGACTCCATCGGCCACTGGAGAGGACGCCGGATCCGTCGCCAGGTCGCCGCGATCTCCGCCGTACGGTCCACACGCCGCACGAACGCCGGGCGGGCGATAAGGCCTCCGACGGCCTCGTTTATCTAGCGGCCGGCCGCTTCCCGCCCGATGCGCCGGACGTGGGCCCTCGGCTCCGCGGCCGTCGGGTCGGCCCTCGTCGGGTACGCGGCGGCGTCGTTCCTCCTGGACCTCGGCGGAGAGGACGTCTCGGAGGCGCTCGGGGGTCTCGCCCTGATCCTAGGGGTGTTCCTCCTCGCGGAGGGGCTCCTGAGCCTGCGACGCCTCTCGGCTCTCGGGGTGGGGGCGAAGGGGAGAAGTCCTAAATAGCGGGCGGGAGTCCCGCGCCGCCGGGCCGAGCCGGGTGGTCGCGTGACGGACGTTCTGGATGCGTGCCGCGGACATGGGACGGGGACGTGGGACAAGGCGTTCGCGAGCCCGGACGCTCCGGAGCATCCGCCCCGGGACCGGACGTTCCTCCTGCACCACGTCCGGCTCGACGTGGACGTCGACGACGTCGCGCGGACCGTGTCCGGCACGGTGACGCATCGCCTCTCGCCGATCAACGACGGGCTCCGTGAGATCGTGCTGGACGCCGCGGACCTCACGATCCGGCGGATCGTGGACTCCGAGGGCAAGGCGCTCGAATGGGAGCAGCACGGGGAGTCCCTCACGATCCGGCTCGCCAGGGCGCGCAAGGCGGGCGACGCGTTCGAGCTGCGCATCCGGTACGAGGCGAAGCCGCGCGTCGGCCTGTACTTCCTCGGCCCCGACAAGGCCTACCCGAAGCGCGCCCGGTCCTTCTGGACGCAGGGCGAGGACATGGACAACCGCCACTGGTTCCCCTCGTACGACTACCCGAACCAGCGCTTCACGTCCGAGGTCGTCGCGACGGTCGACGAACGGCTCGAGGCGCTGAGCAACGGGCGGCTCGTGAAGGCCA
>JBQTHW010000208.1:0-3926 GCA_052389495.1 Methanobacteriota archaeon
CTCAACTGCTCCGTAGTCGGCCATCGAACGGGGCCAGTCAAGTCGCGGGTCCGAGAGGACTGGCTTTCGAATGAACAATGGTCGTCCGAGCCTGATGGCTTCCCATCCCTGGTGAAGAGAGCCGCCACTCTCGCCGCTTTCCACAATCACCGTGGCATCAGAAAGAAGCGCCATTGTCCGGTTCCGCAGAACGAAATTCTTGCGATGAATGGGTCGCCCCTCGGGGAACTGGCTGATTGCCAGATGTTTGGTCATGATCAATCGCTGAAGCGATGAGTTCTTAGCCGGATATGCGCGAGAGAGGGGGGTTCCGAGGACTGCGATGGTCTTGCCCCCAGCGTCAATTGCCGCGCGATGTGCGGCGGTATCGATTCCTTCGGCAAGTCCACTCACTATTATGGCCCCAAGCCGAGCCAGAGATGCAGAGATCCTAGTCGCGGCGTCTAGTCCTTCCTCGGATGGATGACGAGTACCAACGATGGAGACTCTCGGGTGCGGTAGAGGTTTCCCAAGATCGCCGGCTACGTACAGCTTGGCGGGAGCGTACTTGCGCTCCAGCTCGGTCAGAGGTCCAAGCAGATCCTCGGGATAGACCGCTTCTGCATTTCTGAACCTATTGCCTGATTGCGGAATGGCCACTCTCGAAAGTGGCTCAGACCGACGCCCGGTCATGCGCCTCATTTCCCTTCGCGGTCCCTCTGCCTCGGAGTGTCCCAGTATGGACTCTTGCACCTGGGACATACCTTGGGGGGTGCATCAGGCTTCCGCCTGGAGGGCCAGACATGCCCGCACCGCTCGCATTTGAACCCTGGTATCTTAACGTGGGCCATCTACTCGACACAAAACCGCAACAGTATATTACCATGACGGTGGGTCAAGTGAAACGAGAACGAACCACCTCGTGAGGATCAGGCGGACAGATCAATCTCCGGCTGCCCGACTGCGACAAAACACCCGGGACATACATCGAATGACACTCCACAGCGATTGTCACCGGAGGAACCGAGGCGAGTCTACAGCCGCTGGGGACGAAATAGTTGTGCCTAATCCCGCAATCGCCCGGTATTGTCGACTCGCAGGCCGAACCTGATTGGCGGGGCCGAAATGTACTTCATCTCTCCAAGGCTTGACGGCCATGCTCGGAGGGACCAGCCGCCGGTTCGCGAGGGGTGTAGATGGACCTGCTTTGGATGGTCCTTGGTCTGGTCGCAGTTGGGCTCGTCGTCTTCGTTCTCGTTCGATACCGGAAACGACTCGCCGAGCGAATCCGCGCACGGCAGGTTGAGCGAGCCCGGGCGGACCTGCAGGAGGCTCGAACCGCCCTCCAAGATGTCGAAAATGGCCTCCGCCCGTTCTACTCGACCGACGAGTACATCCCGGAGCGCGTACGCCGTGCTCTCGAATCCAAGCTGGGCCCGTTGACCGAGAGCGCCTTGCCAGCCGTGGCCCGCGTCGACTCCCTCGCGTCCGATGACGCCCTGCACCGCGAGTTGGAGGACGTTGCCAAAAGGATCGAGCAAGCGCGGCGGCATCTCCGCGAGCACAATGATGCCTTCGTAAAGAAGATGGCCGCGGAACACTCGGAGTTGCTCGTTGACGAGCTCAAGACAGACGACGCCCAACGCGTGGCGATCGTCAGGGACGACATCCGCAACCTCGTGATCGCCGGCGCCGGGTCTGGCAAGACCCGTACCATCATCGGGCGCATTCGGTTTCTCCTCGAGCGCGGAGTCCCCGCGGCGGCGATCCTCGCCGTCACCTTCACGAACAAAGCCACGGAGGAGATGCAGACCCGCCTGCGGCAGATGCGCGTCCCCCTTGCCGATGAAGGAACGGAGGGGGTCACCGTGTCGACCCTTCATGCCCTCGGGAAGCGGGCCGTCCAGGCCACCTTCCCTGGGCCCATCAGCGTGGCCGATGACCGTTGGGCGGATTCCCTCGTCGCGCGGGTCCTACGAGCCGCCCGGGAGGCCCGCGATCCGAATCTCGCCCAGCTGTACGTGAACGCCATTCTGCATTTCCACCGGAACGAGGACGAACGGGCCCCCGCGGTCGGCGGCGACAAGACGTATCGCACCCTCCGGGGGGAGCACGTTCGCTCCATCGGCGAGCGTATTATCGCGGACTTCCTGTTCGCGAACAAAGTTCCGTACAAGTACGAAGCAATGGCCTCCTGGGCCCAGGTCGGCGCGGGGCGGGACGCCTATCATCCCGACTTCAGGCTCACCGACATCGATGCCCACATTGAATACTGGGGCGTCGACCGCGGGGGCAACGTGGCAGGATGGATGCAGACCCAGTCGGCGGAGTACCGGCAAGGCATGGCGTGGAAGCGGGACCAGTTCCGCCGAGAGGGCAAGGTGCTCCTGGAGTTCTACGACTACGAGCGCACCGAGGGTACCCTGGGAACGGCGCTCCGCGATCGATTGATTGCCGCGAAGGTGGTCTTGCGGCCGATGACCGTGGCCGAGCACTGGACGGTCGTCGTGGACATGAAGTACATCGGGAGCGCGATCGAGAAGCTCCTAGTCCAGTTCATCGCGAATGCCCGTGCGCTCGGGCTCAAACCCGGCGAGATTCGCCAACGGGTCGGCCGCGCGACCCCCCGTGTATACCACTTTGCTTTCCTGGGAATCGCCGCACTCGAGCGCTACGAATCCGACCTCGCGGCGGAGGGGCGCATCGACTTCGCCGACATGCTTCACCGGGCCGCTAACGTCCTCGAGGGAGGCCGCAACCCGTTGCCGGGACTCCGGCACATCCTGGTCGATGAATTTCAGGACACCTCGGCCCCGATGGCGCGCTTCCTGAAGGCTCTGCTGGCGGTCAACGACGCCCGGCTCTTCGCCGTGGGGGACGACTGGCAGGCAATCTACGGCTTCGCGGGCGGCGACGTGGACTACATCGTCAACTTCGAGACACACTTCGGGCCGGCGTCCACGACGACGCTGAACGTGAACTACCGTTCGCCCGGCGTGATCGTCGAGGCCGGCGCGGCCCTCATCGCGCACAATCCGAAACAGGTGCCCAAGCGAGTCGTGGTCTCAAGCCGCGAACGCGGCGAGGCGTACATCCACGAAGTCCCGGACGACGATGACGAGATCGTTGCGGCCACGACTCGGCTCATCCAAGAAGAGCGCCAGAAGGGCAGGTCGGATGACATATTGGTCCTCAGCCGCACGAACCACCTGGTCGAGAGGATCCTCGAGACGTGCCCGCGGAACCGCATTCCCGTGGCGGAATCGGACCGGAACGTTCCGGGCGTGCGCATCTTGTCCGCGCATAAGGCCAAAGGCCTCGAAGCCCCCGTGGTCATCATCGTGAACGCCAGCGACCACTTGTACGGCTTTCCGTCCAAGGTGGAAAATCCGGACGTCCTCGAGCCGGTGCGCCTCAGCGCGGGAGACAGCCAAGCCGAGGAACGCCGGCTGTTTTACGTCGCCATCACTCGCGCAATGAAGCGGCTTCACGTCGTCGCGAGACACGGCCTCCCATCCCCGTATCTCGCGGAAATCGAGGGGAATCCGAACCCAACCAAAGGCCCCGACCCCACCCGCGTTCCGACAGGCGCTCGGTTCACGAGTGCGTTCCACGTAGAACGCCTGTATCCAAGCACCGGGCGCCAGAAAGCCGCGGGCATTCGCCAGTCCGGCCTTCTCGCCACGACCACGGAACGATTCGCCTTCACTTCATGGGCCCCCTTCGATCTCCAAGAAGGGGCGACCTATTGGCTGAGGGACATCGTCAAGGATCGACCGTATCGGGACCGGCAGCGCGTGAAACTCGATGAACGGACGATCGCCGGCATCCATTCGGGCTCTCAAGCTGGGGCTTCGCAAGCCGGCGTGCGCGAACTCCGTCCTAGCCCGACGCCTGCCTACCAACCCAGACCGCTACAGCGGTGGCATTCCACGGTTATCGTCATT